>CAYJGJ010000029.1:2346-17310 GCA_964370025.1 uncultured Oscillospiraceae bacterium | reverse complement strand
TCAAAATCCAGTGGTGGCAACACCGTATCGGTTCGACCCCGATCGCCGGCACCAATATAATAATCCGAACTTGCGATGACAGATTAAACCTGTCGTCAAAGAGATCGGATTTTTTTTTTACTTTTTAATATATCGATAAACTAAATTTGACAGTTAAATGTGATTGTGTTACATATATAATAATATACAGGTTAATTATTAACAATATAAGGAGGATCGTATGGGGATTTTGGAAGGAAAAGTTGCAATTATAACCGGTGGAGGAAAAGCTGTATTGACAGATGGAGAAATTGGTTCTATCGGTTATGGTATTGCTACTGCTTATGCAAAAGAAGGTGCTAACTTAGTATTAACTGGAAGAAATGAACAGAAGTTGACTGATGCTAAGCAAGAATTAGAAAAATTATACGGAATCAAAGTTTTGGCGTTAAAAGCAGATGTTGATGCAACATCTAATAACGAAGAATCTGTTAGGAATGTTATCGAACAAACAATTAAAGAATTTGGCAAAATCGATGTTTTAATTAATAATGCACAGGCTTCTGCATCAGGTATACCATTAGCAGAACATACAATGGAACAGTTTAATCTCGCATTATACTCAGGACTGTTTTCTGCATTTTTATATATGAGAGAAGCGTATCCGTACTTAAAAGAGACTCAAGGTTCTGTAATTAATTTTGCTTCTGGTGCTGGCTTGTTTGGTAATTTCGGACAAAGCTCCTATGCTGCTGCAAAAGAGGGCATTCGTGGAATTAGCCGTGTAGCTGCAGTAGAGTGGGGAAAAGACAATATTAATGTAAATATAGTTTGCCCGCTTGCATATACTGCGCAACTTGAACTTTGGAAACAACATCAACCAGAAGCTTATGAAAAGAACATTAAAGGAATACCAATGGGACGTTTTGGCGCTTCTGAAGGAGACATAGGACGAGTTTGCGTACAATTAGCAACTCCTGACTTTAAGTACATGTCTGGTGAGACACTTACACTTCAAGGTGGATCAGGTCAACGACCATAGCAAAATAGGTTATTACTATATTATTTATTATTACTAATATTATTCAAACATGAAGAGAGAAGGTAACAATTATGCTAAAAGATAAAGTAGCAATTGTAACAGGTGGAACACGAGGTATCGGATACGCAATTGTTAAAAAATACTTGGAAAATGGAGCTAAAGTTGCTGTTTTAGGATCAAAACCCGAAACTGTAGAAATTACTATGTCAAAACTGAAAGAAGAAAACTCTTCTTGGGATATAATGGGAGCCTCTCCAAATTTAATGGATGAGAATGATGTCAGTAAAACATTTGCTGATGTTGCTAATAAATGGGGAAGTCTTGATATACTTATCAACAATGCAGGTGTTTCAGCACGCGAAAGTATTTATCAATATAATGTTGAAGATTTCATGAAAACAATCGACATTAACCTTAATTCTGTATTCATTTGTTCTCAGGCAGCTGTTAAAATAATGAAACCACAGGGTGGGGGCGTTATTATTAATACAAGTTCTATGGTAAGTTTATATGGACAACCCTCAGGAAGTGCGTATCCTGCATCAAAGTTTGCCTTAAATGGACTAACTAAATCTCTTGCAAGAGAGCTTGGGAGAGATAATATTAGAGTAAATGCAGTTGCCCCTGGAATAACACGGACTGATATGGTAGCATCACTTCCAGATGATATAATTAAACCATTAATTGCCACTATTCCTTTAGGGAGAGTTGGAGAACCAGAAGATGTTGCGAATGCATTCCTTTTCCTTGGAAGTGATATGTCAAGCTATATCACAGGTGAAATATTATCTGTAGATGGTGCTGCAAGAAGCTAGTATGGATTTAGAATGTGCGATTATCAGTAATAACACACATTCAATTTAAAAGATAAAAGCATTAGTTTACAATAATTACTTATTGTAAACTAATGCTTTGTTATTAACACCTATACAAATCTATTTATATTCAACTAAGATATCATCCAATTCTATTAGCATTTCTTCATAATTAGACGGATAGTCGTTAATAGTAAGAAGTTCAAATTCATCAGTATATATTTCTACAAAAGTTCCTACATGTTGATCTGTCACATATGATTCTTCGCTTGATGAATTATTCGTTTTACTATCTAATAGTTCTAATATACTATATTTTTGAATTAATTCTAATATTTCTTTCCTAAGATACTCGAACTCATCCAAACTTATCGAAGTCTCTTTGTCTATTACTTCATCTTGACCGTATCCCCAGATTCGAATCACAACCTTGTCGTCTGAAAGATAATAATACTGTTTATCACCTATATCATCTGATAAATCATTTCTATAGCTTCTTCCTATACTAATAGAGTAGAATTCAACATTAGTGTACTTTATTGCATTTCGTGAAACATCTGAAATCATGAATGGAGAAGTTGAATTTGAAAACATATAGTATGTAAAGAATCCAGTTACTATCAATAATAATATAATAACTGGTAATAATATTAAAATTGTACTTGTAGAAGTTCTGCATTTATTCATAATCTACCCTCATTTTCTTCTATATATTCTGTTAATATCGATTTTATCAATAATGTCTATGATAGTCAAGTAATAGAATATATAGTTATGTATATAATATATTCCACCTTGATTTTTCAATAAAAATGGTGTATTATATATAGAGATAGATAAATATTTAACGATATTTATATAATAAAATTTTTTTAAAAACATAATAATTTGGATGATATATGATAATTAGACAAGAACTTTTAAAAGATTACGACAACGTACATAACGTAGTTAAATTAGCATTTGAAACTGCCGAATATACAGATAAAAAAGAGCATTTTTTAGTTGATAAACTTAGAAGTAGTAGTAACTATATTAAAGAACTATCTTTAGTTGCTGAAGATAATGGTACGATTATTGGACATATTCTTTTTACAAGAGTAAAAATTGGTATAGTAGAAGCTCTTTCACTTGCACCTCTTTCTGTTTTGCCAGGTGAACAGAATAAAGGCATTGGATCGACGCTCATCGAAGAAGGACATAGGATAGCTAAGTCATTAGGTTATGACATAGTTGTTGTGTTAGGAAACCCTAAATACTACTTCAGAAAAGGGTATATGCCTGCAAAAGTTTTTGGCATTAAATCTAGTTTTGAAGTTCCTGATGAAAATTTTATGGCGATAAGTTTAAGCAATAGTACTAAGCAAGTTAATGGGATAGTTGAATATGCAAAAGAAATGTTCGAAGTATAGTCGTTTAGAGGTATAGGCATGCAAGCACTTAAAAATAATTCTAAAAAATTATTAACATTAATAGTTGTTTTAACTGTTGTATTGATTGGTTTACTTATCAATATGTCAAGAGACAACGTGAGAAATGCTGTGTCAGAAACTGCACTGAAGGAGTTGCATCAAACTGGTGCTCAGATGCAGATAATTTTAGATGATACATTGGAAGAGGGAAAAGAGGAATTAACTTTTCTTGCTAACTATATAGTTAAAAATAATGTTCCATTTCACGAAATTGGTGCTTTTCTCAGGACACAATCACAAATAGAAGGATTTAAATCTATATATTCTATAGATTTAAATGGAAATGGGGTTTCTCTGGATGATCTCAAGCGTGATTTTTCGGAAAATGAAGCTTTTCTAAATGCTATTGATAATGCTTTTTATGTTCCATTTCCTGTTATTTCTACCGAAAATAATGAGATAGAATTTGAAATATGTGTACCTATAATTAAAGATGGTGTCGTACTCTCAGCTTTATATGCTGAGATTCAGTTATTCGATTTTTTTGACATTGTAATGAACAATATTGGAACTTCTGGAGATGTATACATAGTAGATCATGATTTGAATATTATTTTTTCTTCAAATGAGACTTATCATGAATCATCTGTTTTTTCTGATGGTGATATAAATGAAATGGGATTGGAGAATATTGCATTGGCTCAGACTGACATAGTTTATGCTAATAATGGGGGATTTAACTATGATTATTATGGCATTCCAAAAGTCGTTGTTTTTTATCCTATTGAGAACACTAGCTGGACGGTTGCTATTAATGCAGAAGCAGATGTGCTTACTTCTACGTTAACTGAGGCAGTTGACATATTAGAGACTGTCGAAAGTATAATATACTGGATGATTATTGCGTTAGTAACATATATTTCCATATTTAATTTTTTCAATAATAAGAGAGTGACTAAGGTTGCATATTATGATCCGTTAACGGAATTGTCCAATGTTGCTAAACTCAAATTGGATGTTACTACAGCCTTACAAAGCAAAAACAGAACAGATTATACAATTTTGATTTTTGACATTGAAAACTTCAAAGCTATAAATCAAATGTTCGGATATGAAGTAGGAGACAGAGTATTAAAAACAATTAAGTCTTTTTCTGATAGCTTAGGCGAACCAAGTCTGATTTCTGCAAGAATTGCTTCGGATAAGTTTGCAATGTTTGCCCACAGAGAATTTTTAGGAAATCTAGACAGCATAATTGAAACTGTTAGTATTCATTTTGATGAACGTGTTCCAGAGCTTATCGATTATGCTGCTACATTTAAAATTGGTAGATATGAAATAGAACCCGGAGAAACTGACTTCGATGATATTATGGCCAAAGTAAATATGGCACATGCAAGAGCTAAGATTTCAAAAGGCGAAATAATATGCGATTATGATGATACTTTCAAGAAGAAAGTCATTTATGAAGCGGAAATTATGAATAAAATGAGCACAGCTCTTGATAACGAAGAGTTTAAAGTATATTTACAGCCTAAATTTAATTCAAATAATAGTACACTTGTCGGCGCAGAAGCTTTAGTCCGTTGGATTGAGCCAGATGGAAAGATGATTTTTCCTAACGATTTTATTCCTTTATTTGAAAGAAACGGATTCATAGTAGAACTAGATAAGTATGTCTTAGAAATTGTTTGTAAAACAATTCGCCGTTGGATAGATTCTGGAATGGGACAGCTCACAGTTTCTGTAAATTGCTCGCGATTAAACTTGCAAAATCCATTTTATGTTGACGGCCTCATTGCGATAGCTGATAAATATGCTGTTCCTCATTCATGTATAGAAATAGAACTTACTGAATCGGCTACTATAGACAGTGAATCAGCAATAGAATCATTGTTTATAGCATTACGAAAAAATGGATTTAAAATATCCATAGATGATTTCGGTGCAGGATATTCATCATTGGGAATGTTAAAAAATCTCCATGTAGACACATTAAAAATGGATAGAAGTTTCTTCGTTGGAGGGAAAAATGCAAGACGAGATGATCTGCTTATTGATAGTATAGTTAAAATGTCACATAATCTTGGAATGTATGTCGTAGCAGAGGGGATAGAGACTCAAGAACAAGTAGATTTACTTAAAACAATGAACTGTGATGCTATACAAGGATATGTTTTTTCTAAGCCGATGCCGATTTCTGAGTTTGAAGAGGAATTTTGTGATATTATGTCACAAATTGCCGAAGAAGGCACCAATTCTACTACTATGATTTTAAATATTAATGACACGAAGTTCGTAAGTTCATTCGTTCCATGTGGAATCATAATCGCGGAAATGGACGAGTATTTTACAATACTTGAAGCTAATGAGGGGTTTTTTGATCTTGTAGGATACACAAAAGAGGAAATTAAGAAAATATTTAACAACAGAGCTTTTCAAATGATTCATCCTGAGGATAGTTTTACTACTGCAAATAGTCTAATTGATCATTATACTATTATTCCTACAGGTGCATATGATGTCATATGTCGCATAGTACACAAATATGAAGAATATAGAACTGTTCAAATTAATGCGAGAATATCAGTTAATGCACGAGGTAAGGAAAGATGGTATATGGTTCTCACCGACGTTTCTGATAAGAAAAATAGTAATGCAACGCTTCGCATAGAGAAAGATTTTAATTCTAACATTGCTTTACTATTGGACAGTGCATTCTTTGAATATGATATAAAAAATGATATATTACATTTTACAGCCAATTTTGCAGAAAAGTTCAATATACCTAGTATTATTAATAATTTTAGCACATCTGAGCTTATCAAAAAATATTTACCTATGTATTCAGAACTTCTACTAAATCGTAGTATGCCCGAAAGTGACACTGGTATTTTCTCAATTGATTTGCCGAATGGACCTACGATTAATTATACTTATAGCTATAAAACCATTTATAATTACTCGCAGAATAATAATATAATTGTCGGAAAATTGGTAGAAGTTGAAAATAACACTCCTTAATCAATAGAATATAACAATTTAACTTGCTTGCAATATGCTGAGTTTACTACCGATTTCTTTTTGTTGACAATTACACTATAAAAATGATATAATTAGTTATATTATGCTAACTAAAATAACTAATTATATTCACTTAAGAAGAAAGGACAAATACTAATGAAAACACAATTTAAAATTTTACTATCTTCATTACTTATTATTATGATGTTAACACTTGGTGCATGTGGTAACACAGATGAGTCTGAGGTTGTTACACCTACCGATCCCGTCGATGTTAATGTTTTAGCGATGAATGGTCCAACTGCAATGGGAATGGTTCACTTTATGAATGAAAGTGAATCTGGAAACATTACAGATAATAACTACATGTTTGGAATAGAAGCAGCTATAGATAATGTAGTCGCTAGTGTTGTAAATGGCGATACAGACATAGCGGCTGTTCCTGCAAATGTTTCTTCTGTATTGTTTAACAATACAGAAGGAAAAGTACAAGTAATGGGAATTAATACGTTAGGCGTTCTATATATAATGGAAAACGGTGAAAACGTTCAATCTATTACTGATTTGGAAGGCAAAACTATTTATGCATTTGGCGCTGGTGCCACTCCCGAATATGCTTTATCAAACATTCTAGCGCAAAACGATTTAACAGACAAGGTTACTGTAGAATGGAAAAGCTCTCAAGATGAAGTCGTTGCTGCGTTAGGTGCAACTGACGGTGCCGTAGGCATGTTACCACAACCCTTTGCAACAGTAGCTCAAACAAACAATGCATCAATACGAACAGCGCTTGATTTAACTGAAGAATGGGAAAATACTGATTCTGAAGGATCACTTGTAACAGGAGTTATAGTTGTAAACAAAGCCTTTGCTGATGCAAACCCTGCTGCTGTAGCTAATTTTATGGAACACTATCAAACTTCAGTAAACTATACAAACGAAAACGTTGAAGAAGCTGCGGAACTTGTAGCACAGTATGAAATAGTTGGGGCAGCACCAATCGCTCAAGCTGCAATACCACTTTGCAACATCACTTTAATACAAGGCGAAGAAATGAAGAGTACTTTGTCAGGATACTTGCAAGTACTATTTAATCAAAATCCTACATCTGTTGGAGGAACAATGCCTACAGATGACTTCTACTTGACTGAAATAGTTGCTGCAGAGTAATTCTAATTCATTGAAAATTAAAATGCGAAGAACATTAGATAAATTCACTAAAGTTCTTCGCATTATTATGTTATAATATATATATGAATAAAAATAAAATACCATTATGGTCTATCCTTTTTTGGATTTCATTGTGGCAAATTATGAGCATCATTATTAATGAAAAAATTTTTCTACCAAGCCCAATATCTAGTATTGATAGATTAGGGGAATTGATTAAAGAAGAAACATTCTGGATTTCTATTTGTTTTTCTTTGTTCCGTATTGGTACGGGCTTTTTACTTGCATGCATAAGTGGTGTTCTCTTAGCACTGTTATCTAGCCGCTATACTATTATTAGAGGATTATTTTCTCCTGTTATGTTGTTTTTTAAATCGATTCCTGTTGCATCATTTGTAATCCTGATACTAATGTGGTTCTCCTCTTCGAGTTTAACCATTATTATATCCATTATAATGGTTCTTCCAGTCATTTATTCTAATGTGTTGATAGCACTTGAAATCTTAGATAAAAATCTAATAGAGATGGCTGATACCTTCCGAATACAACGGAACGCAAGATTTAGATATCTGTATTTATCTCAAATTATTCCGCATTTTCGTGCTGCATGTGTTCTTAGTCTAGGTCTTTGTTTTAAAGCAGGGATTGCAGCTGAAGTCATAGGATTACCTACCAATTCGATCGGGAAAAATCTATTTCAAGCAAAAACATTTTTCGACACACCATCACTCTTTGCATGGACATTAGTGATTGCAACATTAAGTTTCATATTTGAAAGACTGTTTGTAAAATTAATCGATACAGTTTGTAAGAAACTTCTTTCAATTAGTATTGCTGAAACTAGTGTTTCAAAAAAACTTTTTTATGAAATAAACAATCCGAGAAATTCTGTTCAAAACTCATCACAAATAATAATTGAGAACTTAAGTAAATCATATAATAAAAATAGTGTTTTAAATAATTTAAACATTAAAATTAATAAAGGTGAATTCGTCGCCCTATTAGGCCCATCGGGTGTAGGCAAAACTACATTGATGAGAATAATGATGCAACACGAAAGTGCCGATAGTGGAACTATAATGGGAATTGATGGCATGTCAATTAGTGCAGTTTTTCAAGAAGATCGACTTTGTGAAAATTTGGATGTATATACTAATATTGCTTTACCTCATATAAATAAATCTAATTATATTAGTTTGAACAAAACTGAAATAGATGATGCTTTGATGAAGTTGCGGCTTCAAGAATATAAAGGGAAGGTGATTAGTGAATTCTCGGGTGGAATGAAGCGTAGAATTGCCCTTCTTAGAGCTTTATTTGTCGACTATGATATTTTATTCCTCGACGAACCATTCAAAGGTCTAGATGACGAAACTAAGCTATTTTGCATGGATTACTTGAAAGAAAAAACGGTAGGGAAGACAGTAATCCTCATTACTCACGATGAAAGAGAAATTGATTATCTCAATCCTAATAATTGTTACACTATAAGTAATTAAAATGACTTTATTGCTGATTTCGCAAGTTCATCTGCCATGTCATTATATTTGTCGCCAGAATGTGCAGTCACTTTATAAAATGTTACTTTTATAGCTGTTTTTATACTGTCGTAATACTTTTTATAGTCTTTTGTTCCTTCTTTATTGGTTTTCCAATCTCCAGTACACCATTTTTCGATTCCTTCATAATCATAATATAAATCTAGAGATTTTATGCCATTTTCAACACAATATTCCATTGCTTTGCGTGCTCCTGTAATTTCACCAGCTACATTTCTCATAGATACAAGATTTACATCATCAAATTTGTCACAAAATTTATATTCATTACCATTAATAAATATAACAAGCCCATATGAAAATATCTTTTTCGTGTTATCATAGCTACCATCAACATAAGCTACTGCTTCTGAAGGAGTATTTACAGAAACAGTGCAAATCGGATTATCAACTATTCCTCTTAAATAGTTCTGTGCATCTTGCAACGTCTTAAAACTCTTATATGCTGCTCCAGAAAATCCATCAACTTGTTTTTTGCATTCTTCCCACGTTTCGTATATTCCTGGATTTAATCCAACTTTCACTGCATATATTTTTTTTGCCATAATTCACCGCCTTCTATTTTTAAATTATAAATAATAATGCTTGTATTATCAAGTTAAAACTGAAAACAGTATTAGATTTTATATTGCATTATTGTATTAGTATTGCAAGTTTGAAACGTTAATACTATAATATCAATGAATTGTGCATTTTTTTTAATTTAATTTAATTTTTTGCTAAAAATAAAATTAAAAATTCATTTATTTGATGACAAATAACTATTTAATGTGTTAAAATACTAAATAGTATATAAAATATTTTAATATAACAAGAAAGGAATGCGTAATTGTAACACAATAATAGAATTTATGAATCATAATAGATGTCATTACTGCGTTAATACAATTACAATATATAGGTGACTATATGGGAAGACATGGTACGATAGCTGGTAGAAAAGCGGCACAAGACTCTAAAAGAGCAGCTACTTTTACTAAATATGCAAAAGCAATTACTGTTGCAGCAAAAGATGGAGGAGATCCTGAATATAATGCAGGACTACGGGTTGCAATAGAAAAAGCCAAAGCAATTAGTATGCCTAATGATAATATCCAAAGGGCGATAAAAAAAGGAACTGGAGAGATTGAAGGAGTGACCTATGAAGAATTAACTTTCGAAGGATATGGAGCAGGCGGTATAGCTGTAATAGTAGATTGTTTGACAGATAATACAAATCGAACAACTGCTGCAGTTCGATCTACATTTGATAAATATGGTGGAAATCTTGGAACTCCCGGTTGTGTATCATACATGTTTTCTCGTAAAGGCGTTTTGATTATAGAAAAAGATGATATGATTGATCAAGATGCATTGATCGAGTGCGCATTAGAAAATGGAGCCGAAGATGTAATAGTAGAAGATGAAATATTTGAAATTCAATGCGAACCTGCAGTATATCCTCAATTACACTCGGAACTTACTGCGGCTAATTATACAATAATTGGAGCAGATATAGAATATATACCATCAGTAGAATCTGCGCCTAAGAATGAATTAGACAAAAAAAATCTTGAAAAAATGCTCAATATTCTTGAAGATAATGATGATGTTCAAAACATATATAATAACTATTTAACTGAATAAAGAAGGAAAGAAGGAACATGGAAAGTCATAGCTATCTAATTGTATTAGCATTAATATTGATGTCTACCAAGTTTTTTGGTTCATTGTCAAAAAAAGCACATTTGCCTCAAGTAGTTGGGGCTTTGTTAGCTGGAGTTATTTTGGGACCCTCATTTTTTGGAGTAATAGAAGGAACAGAGTTCATAGAACACGTATCGGCTATCGGTGTAATTATGCTAATGTTTTTAGCGGGAATAGATACAGAATTAGATGAACTAAAGAAAACAGGGTTATCATCATTGTTGATTGCTTTAGGAGGTGCATTGCTTCCATTTGCAATAGGAACAATCGTTTATCTCGCATTCTATTCTGATTTAAATAATATTAGTAACACTGAATTGCTAGAAGGTTTTTTTATCGGTGTCGTGATAAGTGCTACTTCCGTGAGTATTACCGTAGAATCATTAAGAGAAATGGGATATCTTAAAGGCAAAATGGGCTCTGCAATCGTAGGTGCTGCTATTATTGATGATATTGTTGGTATAATAATGCTTACGGTAATATCCAGCTTTAAATCAGCAGATGTTAAAATTCAGTCAATATTTTTCGATATAGGATTATATTTTATATTTTTGGTAGTAATAGGTATTATTGCACACAAAATCTTTAAGACAATAGAACATAAATATCCTCACATGAGAAGAGTGCCAATTTATGCATTTTCCTTTTGTTTGTTTATGGCGTGGGCCTCTGAAGTGCTTTTTGGAATAGCAGATATTACCGGAGCGTATTTTGCTGGCCTTGTACTATGCAATATAATGGATGCACGACAATACATTGCAAAAAAATTCGCTGTAACTTCATATATGATATTCGCACCAGTCTTTTTTGCCAGCATCGGAATCAATACAGATTTGAATAGCATTGATGGATCTATAGTATTATTTTCTATGGTACTGCTAATTGGTGCAATATTGTCAAAGTTTATAGGTTGTGGTCTTGCAGCAAAATTATCAGGATTTAACAGAAAAGAATCGATGGCAATAGGTGCAGGAATGGTAAGTAGGGGAGAAGTTGCTCTTATTGTCGCTCAAAAGGGTTTTGCGCTTAATTTAATAACGGCTGCACTTTTTCCCGCAATCGTACTAGTAGTAATTGTAACTACGCTAATAACACCATTATTATTGAAACTAATATTAACGAACAAAAAAGAAGGATTGGGAGACGCCGCAATAGAGTAGCCTAGGATATTGCATAAACAATCCGGAAGAGTGTTGCTCACATTTCGTTAAAAAAAGTAGGTAGAAGTACAATATTTAAGAAACACGAAACTATTCCTTAAATTTAACTTTTGGGAATAGTTATGTAATATATTGGGATTATTTTGTTATGCCTGTATATTTATATTTAAGCGTGCTGTTTCTACTTTAACCAGTTAGCTATTATTCTTGCATGCTCTACATCATCATTAGTAGTAATTTTTATATTGTAATACTCCCCATGTACTAACGAGATCTTTTTGTTTTGCTTTAGTACAACTTGGCATGCGTCTGTTACATACTCAAGCTCCTTTTCATTTAAATTATCATATGCTCTCATTAATTCCTTAACTCTAAATGTTTGCGGGGTCTGTGTTAAATACATTTCATTTCTATTCGGTATATCATGCACACATTTTCCATCTTGTGATACTACTATTGTATCTATTGCAGGCACAACTGTATTTACACCAAAACATTCTTTATCATTATTTAAAGTGTCAATATTTTCATTGATAATCCTAGAATTCAAAAATGGCCTGACACCATCATGAGTTAAGACAATATCGTCATCATTAATGAGATAATTTTCATCTATAAAGAAACAACCCTTTAAAATCGATTCTGAGCGATTTTTTCCACCTTCGGTGACATATATATCCTTCAAATTTTCATTTAAATGTGTTTTTATTAAGTCATTTAGCTCTTCTTTATGAGAATTAATGCAACAGACTATAATTTTATCTATATTTGTACAATTGATGAATTTTCTAATAGTATGAATTATTATTGGCACATTATTTATCATTATAAACTGTTTTGGAACATCATATCCAGTCATTCGACTTCCAACACCACCAGCTAATAAAATCGCATATACCATAATTTACATCTCCTAATATATTTTCGCCCCTTCAATTTGTTAACAATAATTTATTATTGTTATTATTAACAAATTGATACAAACTATTCCTTAAATTTTTTAACGTCCGATATAATATATTATTGTATAATGCGTTCTTCGGTGATTATTGTATGCATCGGTATATCCCATTCATTAGGCATAATTTCTTTATAAGTTTGACATTCAAACGCAACACCAATAATATGCGCATCTGTGCATTGGGCTAAATATCTATCGTAGTACCCTGCTCCCATTCCAATTCTATTCTTGTTTTCATCAACAGCAACACATGGACAAATTATAAGATTTATTTCTGATGGACTTATTAATGAGGAATTTGCAGGATCAGGCTCTAATATGTTAAATTTATTAGTTATCCAAGCATTGTCGTTTTTAGGAATTAATGCTTGCATTTCTCTCACGCTTTTACAGTATGGATATGAAACTTTTTTGCCTTGTTTTCTTGATATCTCTATTATTGAATTCAAGTTTACTTCATTCTTAGTTGGTTTGTATATCATAATTGTTTTTGCATTCTTAAATTCGGGAGTTGAAGTGATGTATTGAGCAATTTTACTTGAATATTCATCTCTCTCTTTTACTGATAATATATTTCTCTCATTTAATGCATTTTTGCGTTGATAAATAGTTAAAGCTGTAGGGAATACTTTACGTATTAGCCCAGCCATATATAATGATCCAAATGCAACTATAGGTTCCTTATCCTTTTGCTGTATCGCATACATAATCGCTTCTTTTTCATCTTGAAATGAGGATGCATTAATCCCAGATTTGTTTAGATAATCGGATAATTTTTCTGCGGGTAAAGATCTATCGCTATCAGGAGTAAGGCATATGACTTTTTTTACAAGTGGTCTAATTATAGAAATCATTTCTTCATAGTTTTTATCTTTTAAAACACCCATGATAAATATAATTTTTTCGTTGGGAAATAAATGAGAAATTGTATCAAAAAGCACTTTTGTCCCTTGTGTATTATGTCCTCCATCTAATATGAAAACTGGATCTTTGGACAATATTTCCATTCTAGCAGGCCATTTTACACTTGACAATCCAATTCTTATATCTGATTCATCTATATCATATCCATTAGCACATAAAACATCTATAGCCTCTAGCGCTACTGCAGCATTATTTAATTGATGAAATCCAATTAAAGGCATCGGTAAGTTTTTATAATCTTTCCAATTAAATAGTTGATAATTATTAAGGCAGTTTTCATCTATATTCTTTATTACCGAAAGATGATTAAAATCTATTACTTTTAGTGTTGCACTATTGGTGGAACAAACTTCTTTATATACAGAGTTTACATCTTCATCGCTTGGATACACTACAACAGTACAACCTTCTTTTATAATTCCTGCTTTTACTCTTGCAATCTTCTTTAAGGTGTTCCCCAAAAATTCTGTATGGTCTAGTGCGAGGCTTGTTATAACAGCAACTTCCGGAAATGGAATGCAATTAGTAGCATCCAACTCGCCTCCTAGACCTACCTCAAGTACTACGATATCACATTCATACATACAATAATACAGCAATGCCATAGCGAATATAATTTCAAATTCCGTGGGAGTATCTGTCATCTTAAGAGAAGCCATTTTTACTTTTTCTGCAATGATTCCAAGGTCTTTATCGGATATTTCTTTCCCATCTATAATAAATCTCTCATGAATACGTAATAGATGTGGTGAAGTGTGTAATCCTGTTTTATAGCCCGCAGTTGATAATATAGACGAAATCATTGCACATGTAGAACCTTTTCCATTAGTTCCAGCTACATGTACAAATTTAAGTTTTTTGTGTGGACTGTCTAATAGTTCTAAAAGTTCAATTATTCTATCGAGACCTAGTCTACTTCCCTTCCAATTTACACTATGAATAAATTCAATAGTTTCAGATATATTCATATATTTCCTTCGTTTATACAATAATAATATAATAAAATCTATAGTGCAATTTGAGTAAAGTGTTTTCTATATTTTGAAACAACAAAGATAATAAAAAATTCTACGACTAATAGTACTGCAGTTTGAAATAATCGAGTAATAAATAATTCCCAGTAAGGTGCACCATATAAAATATGCAACCAATAGGTGTTTAAAAATTGACTCCCTATCAACTGAGTTATTATTGCACATATTAAAACTCGAGGTAAACTATGTGTTTTATGT
>CAYJGJ010000029.1:1951-2336 GCA_964370025.1 uncultured Oscillospiraceae bacterium | reverse complement strand
CCTTCAATTGCCTCAGTTACTGCAAATCCTGGAAAATATGGGCCTACAGGAAACAACAAATTGGCGACAATATCACTGACTATGCCAACAGTTATTCCACCTATGGGGCCATAAAGTATCGCAGCTACAAGGATAGGGACAAATCCTATTCCAATTTTAAAGAATTGTGTATGTATACCTAAGAATTTTGCAAGTATAATTTGGAGTGTGATTAGTAACGAAATTGTTACCAATAATTTCGTATCGATTTTTTTCAAAACATACCTCTTTTGTATCCACAAACAGAGGCTTCTCTTCTCTTTTGTGGTAGTGAATGCGGAAAAGGTACTGCGAAACTAAAGTCATAGTTCCTCCGTTCGACAACAACATTCCATTTGTCGACACA
>CAYJGJ010000029.1:0-1941 GCA_964370025.1 uncultured Oscillospiraceae bacterium | reverse complement strand
TAACATGTGAAATAAATTAAAATAATCCAGAAATTTTACCGTCGCTACTTATATCAATTTTCTCCGCAGCAGGAACTTTAGGAAGACCTGGCATCGTCATAATATCACCCGTAAGTGCTACTATAAAGCCTGCACCTGCCGAAACTTTCAGACTTCGCACCGTTATAGTAAAACCTTTAGGAGCACCTAATAATTTGGGATTATCTGAAAAAGAATATTGAGTTTTTGCCATACATATTGGCATCTTATCAAAACCCAATTCAGAGAGTTTTTTTATTTGTGTTTTTGCTGTGTCACTCAAATTAACACCATCAGCATGGTAAATACGCTTCGCTATAGTGTCAAGTTTTTCTTCAATCGAAATAGTATCTTCATAAGCAAACTGGAAGTTATTTTCCTTTTCACACAGACGCACAACCTCTTCTGCTAGTGATTGACCACCTACACCACCTTTTGCCCAAACTTCACTTAACGCAACTTTTACGCCTAGCTCACGACATTTATTTTCAACAAGATCAAGTTCAGCCTTAGTATCGGTTGGGAATGCATTAATTGCCACTACACATGGCAAATTATAAACAGTAGTAATATTTTCTACATGTTGAAGTAAATTAGGAAGTCCAGATTCCAATGCATTTAAGTTTTCAATATTTAAATCTTCTTTACGTACACCACCATGATGTTTTAAAGCTCTAACTGTTGCTACTACAACTACAGCGTCTGGATTTAAGTTAGCCATTCTACATTTTATGTTTAAAAATTTTTCAGCACCAAGATCAGCACCAAATCCTGCTTCTGTAATTACATAATCTCCTATTGCTAACGCCATACGAGTTGCCATTATAGAGTTGCATCCATGTGCAATATTTGCAAAAGGTCCTCCGTGTACAAATGCTGGAGTTCCTTCAAGAGTCTGCACTAAATTAGGTTTAAGTGCATCTTTTAATAGTGCAGTTACTGCACCTTGTACATTGAGATCTCCTGCTGTAACTGGATTTTCATCATATGTATATGCGACAATTATTTTAGAAATTCTTTCTTTTAAGTCATCAATGGATGATGACAAACAAAGTATTGCCATTATTTCCGACGCAACAGTTATATCGAAACCATCTTCACGAGGAGTACCATTTGTCTTTCCTCCCATTCCATCTACAATATTTCTAAGTTGACGGTCGTTCATGTCTACAACTCGTCTCCATGTTATCCTTCTAGTGTCTATATTGAGCGTATTTCCTTGGTAGATATGATTATCTAACATAGCTGCTATAAGGTTATTAGCAGCTCCTATGGCATGAAAATCCCCAGTAAAATGCAAGTTAATATCTTCCATCGGAACTACCTGAGCGTAGCCACCTCCAGCTGCACCTCCTTTTACGCCGAATACCGGCCCTAATGATGGTTCACGCATTGCAACTATTGATTTTTTCCCGATTTTCTGCAAAGCATCTGAAAGACCTACTGTAGTAGTAGTCTTGCCTTCACCCGCTGGCGTCGGATTTATTGCTGTAACAAGAACTAACTTACCATTTGTTTTTTCTGTTTTATCAAGTAGACGATAGTCTATTTTTGCTTTGTAATTTCCATATAACTCTAGAAATTCATTATCTATTCCAATTGTTTTAGCTATTTCATTAATATGTAACGGATTATATTCTTGTGCGATTTGAATATCAGTTTTAATTTCCATTTCTTCTCCTTATATGAATAATATACTTAAAAGGTAAATATATTTTACTATATTATTATTTATTTTACAATCTCGAGTATGACAATATTTGCGTAATCAGAAAAAATTATCCTATTTGATATGAAGATAATATATACATAGATATATAAAAAAAGATAGATTATTCAAATCTATCCGCTACTATTAAATAAACTATTGGAGGCGACACCCGGATTTGAACCGGGGAATGGAAGTTTTGCAGACTTCTGCCT
>CAYJGJ010000028.1:0-17361 GCA_964370025.1 uncultured Oscillospiraceae bacterium | reverse complement strand
TGGACGAAAAAAAAGAAAGGTCTTCCGCCAAAGTTTTAGCTCGATTAAATGAATCTACTATCACTAAGTTTGGACCTTTTTGATTTGACATTTCCGCTATTATAGGAGTAACTTGGCTGCCCATCAATCCCGAAATATTAGTTACACTCATACTTTTACTCACCTTGATTTTCATCTCTCTTTTGATTATGAATATTCATAGCTTTGTCTATTCCCATTTCTAAAATATCAAAAATACTTTCTGTAGCAGCGACTGCGCCTCTATCCAAGAGTTCCTTTTCTTTTTTTGAAATATTTCCACCGATAACGAAATTTATGATGTTCTGCTTATGCTCGTTGCCAATTCCAACACGAACGCGAATAAACTCCTTAGAATTAATACTAGAAACTACAGATTTCATTCCATTATGCGTTCCAGCACTTCCAAATTTGCGTATCCTTATCTTTCCTTGGATAATATCTATGTCATCGTATATAACTATTAGGTTTTCATGATTCAACTTATAATATGACAACAATTCGTAGACTGCCTCTCCACTTAGATTCATATATGTTTGAGGCTTAACAAGTACTACTTTTTCTCCGGCAATTATACCCTCACCAACGAGAGCTTTTGATTTGAGTTTTGTGACTTTGATACCAAGTTCCTGCGCTAATTTATCAATGACAATAAATCCCATATTGTGTCTGGTGTTTTCATATTTTTTCCCGGGATTACCTAGCCCTACGATTACATACATTTTTTTACTTTCTACTTAAAAATCAGCTTATATAATATCTAGTAAAATTGTAAGTTACTTTTATTTAGATATCAAATAACTTACTAACAGAGTCATTCGTAAAAATACGAGTAACGGCATCAGCGAACAGTGGTGCCACGGAAAGTGAAACTATTTTATCTATCATCTTATGATCGTCTATTACTATAGTATTCAGCAAAACAACCTCTTCTATCACAGAATCTTGTAACCTCTCAATAGCCTTCCCAGACAGTACAGCATGCGTTGCAGCTGCATACACTTTCTTTGCACCCATATTCATAATAGCTTCTGCAGCATTGCATATTGTCCCAGCAGTATCGATCATATCATCTAATAGTATGCAATTTCTTCCTTCAACTTCACCAACGATATTCATAATCTCACTTTGATTCGGTGCGGGTCTTCGTTTGTCTATAATGGCAATAGGGCAATCGAGAAGTTCGGCAAAGTTTCTAGCTCGAGCTACGCTCCCATGGTCAGGAGAAACAATTGTCAAATCGTCCAATTTCTTGTCTCTAAAGTAGTCTATTAAAATAGGAATTCCTCTTAAATGATCAACTGGAATATCAAAATATCCTTGTATCTGATTCGCGTGAAGATCCATTGTGACTACTCTATCGGCACCGGCAGCTGCGATCAAATTAGCAACCAATTTAGCTGTAATTGGATCTCTTGCCTTTACTTTTCTATCTTGCCTTGCATATCCAAAATATGGAATAACCGCATTTATTCGACCAGCAGAAGCTCTTCTCATTGCATCTATCATGATGAGAAGTTCCATAAGATTATCATTAATAGGGTTACATGTAGATTGTACTATATATACATCCACCCCTCGAACCGTTTCCCATATATTTACTGATATTTCTCCATCGCTAAACTTGTTTACGGTCGCCTTACCCAATGGTTTTCCCATGATTTTTGTGATTTCATCTGCCAATTCAATATTTGAATTTCCCGCAAATATTTTGTAATTTGAGTACATAATAATCCCCTATCTCTTTTATATATAACTATTTTACTTAGAACGATTATTTCTCTTTGAAACCCAATCTTCTATATTTGCTTGTCGCTGTCTCGCTATTGCAAGTGAATTTTCACTAACATCTTCAGTTATAGTAGAGCCTGCAGCAACATACGCTCCTGATTTTACAGTAACAGGAGAGACAAGATTTACATTACATCCCACGAAAGCATTGTCCTCTACGATAGAGCGGGCTTTGTTCGTGCCATCATAGTTGACAAATACGACTCCACACCCAAGATTTACATTTTTGCCTACATCTGCATCCCCAATATAGGTTAGATGAGAAGCTTTAGAACCATCCCCAATGTTTGAATTTTTCACTTCGACAAAATCCCCTACTTTGCACTTCTTACCTACCTTGCTTTTTGGCCTTAGATATGCAAAAGGACCGACAGAAGTTTCAGCGCCTACCTCGCTATCGACTAGTACGGAACTTTCTATTTTCACGAAATCTCCTATTATAGTATTGCTTATTCTTGTAGATTGTAGTATCGTACAACCTTTACCTATCTTACTACCTGCCTGTATTGTGACATTAGGGCCGATAAGCGTTCCTTCTCCAATTTCAACATCTGAATCTATATATGCAGTGTTGATGTCAAGAAAACTAACGCCCCTTGTCATATGCTCAAGGTTAATTTGCATACGCAAGTCCTCTATCATTTTCACTTTTTCTCTAGCACTTGTAATATCCATATATTGCCTTTCTCTAATATTAATAAGGGATTTTTCCATTTCATTCTCTTGTTTAATTATATTATGATTGATTTTAAATGTCAATATATATGTCTTAGCGTGGATTATTTATGCAATTTTTTATTTACTTAGTTCTATTATTATTGTAAAATGCATAAGAGAAAAAGGAGGCTGACTATGGCTTTTGACGGAATTACTACTTATGCTGTTGCCAAAGAATTGCATGAGAAACTTTACCTAGGAAAAATCGAAAAAATATATCAACCTGAAGAAAATGAACTTCTCTTTTTGATTCATACAAAACAAGGAAACTTTAAGCTATTTGCTACTGTGAATAATCCTGCACCCAGAGTACACTTCACCGATATTTCTTATCAAAATCCTAGTGAACCATCCACGCTTTGCATGTTATTTCGCAAACAATTGCAAAATGGTCGCATTCAAAAAATAGAACAACTAGATTCTGAGAGAATTATCGAGATTTCTGTAGAGACATTCAATGAACTCGGATTCGGCGTTTCAAAAAAATTAATTATAGAAATAATGGGAAAACATAGCAACATAATTTTGGTTGATACCAATACGGGGAAAATAATAGATGCTGTCAAACGAATATCTTTTTCCGAAAGCAGAGTTCGTCAAATCTTTCCAGGCAGATTATACGAATACCCACCTTCACAAGAAAAGCTAGGTTTCAAAGAAGTAACAAAAGATGAAATTCGAGAAGCACTATGCACACATAATATTGCTGGAATATCGTCTAATAACTCACAATGGTTATCCCAATCAGAAAATCCGCACGTAGCGCTATCCAAATTACTCTCTGACATAGATTCACAGAATACAAA
Source organism: uncultured Oscillospiraceae bacterium (assembly GCA_964370025.1). Classification (GTDB taxonomy): domain Bacteria; phylum Bacillota; class Clostridia; order Peptostreptococcales; family Anaerovoracaceae; genus CAYJGJ01. The sequence goes on along the minus strand of CAYJGJ010000028.1, from coordinate 14,029 downwards.
GCCAACTATTTACTACGACGAGCAAAATAAGCCTTTAGATTATTTTGTTGCACCACTTGATACGTTCAATGGATGCATCAACGAATCTTTTACGAGTATTTCTGAATGTCTCGAAAAATTTTACGAATCTAAAGATGCAGCAAATAGAGCCTCTCAAAAAAAGAATGCTCTACTCAAGTCAACTAGCATTATTTTAAAAAAGCTAGAACTCAAAAGAAGTAGGCTTAATGACGACATAACCATTGCAGGCGATTCCTCACATCTACAATTATATGGAGAACTATTGACTGCAAATTTGCATAACATCAAGGAAAAAAGTTCTCAAGTTGAACTGACCAACTACTACGACGGAACGACAGTATGTATTCAACTAAACTCTCGTCTTTCAGCAATACAAAATGCACAAAAATATTTCAAAGAGTATGCAAAATCTAAAAGATCAATAATAGAAAAGAAAATACAATTGGACGAAGTAAATAAAGAAATTGACTACATACATTCAGTAATTGTCTCTGTAGAATTTGCGAATGCTCCAGAAGAAATCGACACAATAAAAAAAGAGCTAATCGAGGAAAGATTCATAAAAAAGCCAGCTGAAGTTAGCAAGGGAAAAAGCAAAAAAGAAAGCTACGCATTACGGACGCTTGTAACTTCAAACGGATTAAAAGTAATAGTAGGAAAAAACAATAAAGAAAACGACTATATTACATTTAAACTAGCTAAGGATAGCGACTACTGGTTCCACACAAAGGATATTCCAGGTTCTCATGTGATACTTTTCGTGGATAATAAAATCCCTAGTAGCGAAGATATCATCCAAACTGCACAAATTGCAGCATACTACAGCAAAGGGCAATCTTCCGACAATGTGCCTGTAGATTATGTACAAGTGAAACATGTAAAAAAACCTAATGGCGCAAAACCTGGCATGGTAATTTTCAAAAACAACAAAACAATTTACGCTTCTCCTAGCATAAGGGAAAACTAGCTCACGATGCAACCTGCACTTCATAGTGATACGAACGTTAAAAATACAGTACCACAACTTTAGTCAGTATTAAGATTGACTGCTTGCTCTAACTCGTGTATTTTATTTCTGATTTCTAGCATTCTTCTATCCGTGCTAGAGATAGTTTCCGCGCACTCTTTTAATTCTTGTCGTATCATTTCTGCATTATTAATTTCCTGCTTGTATTTCATTTGATGTTCTAAACTTGCCCAAAAATCCATGGCTACTGTTCTGATTTGAATTTCTACTCTCATCATTTGTTTGACCTTAGAAAAAAAGACAGGAATTTCCACAATCATATGTAAGCTTCTATAACCATTTGGCTTTGGATTTTTTATGTAATCTTTTATTTCTATAACTTTGATGTCGTCCTGATGCGATATCATTTTGACGACCTTATAAATATCATCTATAAACGAACATATTACCCTTACTCCCGCCACATCATTCAAGTTATCTATGATATGTTTCAATGTTACAGGCTTGTTTAATTTGCCAAGTTTATCTATTATACTACTCGTATTTTTTCTTCTTGAATGAATTGATAGTATCGGATTTTGATTCGCTGTAATGAGCAATTCATCATTTAAAATTTCTAACTTTGTGCGAATTTCGCGAATTGCTGAGTCGTAACGCATCATAAGGATATCGAATTTCTGTAAGAAAATAGAAAGTTCCTCAGGATCTCCTTTAAATTCATTCTGCAAATTATTTATTATCTTCTCTTTTCCCATTTTAATAATCGTTTATATGTACTAAACGCTTTCCTTTCTGCATATTTGTGGTGATATATTTACTTGATTCAGCATTATAATAATCCTATCTATTTAAATCATGAGAATGCACATTTATAAGTAAAGCACCAAATACCGACATAAAAAGTATAAAATTTGGCGTTTACAAGAAACACTATTGCACAAATATATAAAAAATACTACAATCATTCTAGCATTAATGTAATGCTTCATAGTAGCGTAGTTTTATCAGTTAATAGTATTCCTTTACACATTATACTATACGATTTAACATTCTAATTAATGGCAAATTCGCAAGCAATCTGATTTGTAGATTTTCAGATTCACAGTTGAAGGGTATTATAAATATTCAAATACGTGATACTCTGATACAAAATTTCAAAAGTAAAAATAAAATTTACGCTACTATTAATTATTTACACTCTGATTTTATTTAATACAGAGATAAATTGTTCTGGCAACTGAGAATCAAATTCTATATACTCGTTTGTTATAGGATGTTTGAACCCAAGTGTTTTTGCGTGCAACATTTGCCCTTCTACTTTTGGTGTTTGGTTAGCAGATCCATAAACACTATCTCCAAGTAGAGGATGCTTTATATATGACATATGTACTCTAATTTGGTGAGTTCGCCCAGTTTCTAGCCTAGCTTCTATCAACGTATATCTGCCATATCTTTCCAAAACTTTATAATGCGTAACTGCACTCTTATTATTTATACCGTTGACACTCTGCCTTAGTCGATTCTTGGGGTCCCTTCCTATTGGAATATCTATGCACCCTTCTTCCGCCAATATATTGTCACGGGCGATTGCTACGTATTTTCGTGTCATAGAATGATCCACGAGCTGCCTGGCCAATGATTCGTGGGCCTGATCAGTCTTTGCAATCACCAACAAGCCACTCGTATCCTTATCGATTCTATGAACAATACCCGGACGAATTACTCCGTTAATAGAAGATAGTCTCCCCTGGCAATGATACATTATTGCATTTACGAGAGTATTTGAATAATTTCCAACGGCAGGATGGACTACCATTCCCTTAGTTTTATTAACTACTAAAAGATGTGAATCTTCATATGTAATATCTATAGGAATATTTTCAGGTTCTACTTTCAATACACTCGGTTCAGGCAAAGTCACTATTAGTCTATCGTTTGCTATAACTTTATATTTTTTAGATGTTTCATAGAAGCCATTTACTTGAACATTATTGGATAAAATTAGTTTTTGCAAAAAATTGCGAGAAATTTCGGGTAAAAATAAAGCCAAGTATGCATCAATGCGCATTCCTTGGTTTTCCTCCGCAACAGTTATTTCATGTGTAATATTATTTTTCATTTTGCTTGCCATCAAAAACAATTATATACAAAATCATAAATCCACAACCAGTGCATACAGCTACATCAGCTATGTTAAATATCGGTGGAAAGATGCTAAAACTAAGCATATCAGTAACACTCGAATATAAAATTCTATCGATCAAATTACCAATACCACCTGAAATAATTAAAGAAAGAGACAAAAGGAGTGTAAAATGCTCTTTCTTGTAAAATCTGCAAAAGAATACAGCAGCAATTATTACAACAATAATAGGCAATACAATCAAAAAAATTGTTCTATCTTGAAACATACTAAACGCTGCACCCGTATTTTCAATATAGTGGATTTTAAAAAAATCTCCCAATACCTGTATAGATTCGCCTACATTCATATTATTCCTGACAATTAATTTGCTTGATTGGTCAGCAATGATGGTAAGCAACATAATTAAATAATATTTCATTAAGTATTTTTCGCTTCCTTACTTATGCTTGGTGTTTATCAAATTGTCTTGCGCAATTGAGATTTTTCCAGAAGTTTGCCTTGAAATTTCACCTTTAAATGCTTCATCGTTGGCATTGATAAAGTATTTATCAATTTCATTGATAAAGTCCTCTTGATCAAGATCCATTCTATTAATTTCTCGAACAAGATACTGCTTATAGTCTTTTCTCAGCTTTTCAATTCTACTACGCAATATTTCTGCTTCATCTATATATTTCTGAGATTCCTGGACAGCACGTTTTTTAGTCAACTCGGCTTCTACCAGTGCATTTTGAATGATTGAATCGGCTCTTTTTTCCGCACCAGATGCAATGTCTGACACTAACTCCTTTGCCGAATTTAGGATATCATTTGTGCTGTGATCTATACTTTTTGTATTCGTAATTTCTTCTTCCAGTTGTGCTATTTTAAGCTGGTACACAGTATTAGATTTTTCTAAGTTTTCCATAGTGACGATTATTTCGTCCAAAAACTCATCTACTTCTTCTACATTGTAGCCTCTTACACCTTTTGAAAATTCTTTATTTTCTATTTCGTATGGTGTTATCATAATTTTAGTCCTCAATAATCCTTAGCAAAAATTAATATATCAAAGAATATGTTAGAATTCGGATAATCACTGTGCTAATAAATTGTATTGCAAGCATAGCTAGTAATACTGAAAAATCAATTGTTCCTGTGTTGAAATTCTGAAGAATTTTCCTACATGGCTTAACAACTGGATCTGTCAACTTAACTACCAGCATATAATATTTATATTGTGGTGAGTATGGATTTTGGGCAAACCAACTGAGTATTGCCCTCGCACATAACATTAGTGTAGCTAAATTTGATACAAATAAAACTACATCACTTAATAATAAAACTAACAACTATATCTCCTATCTCTTAACGCATAAACGAAAATGGGTCGTCAGAACCATCTGTAGGAGATGATATTCTTACATTCTTTGGAGCAAATATGATAATTGTATTAGATACTATTTTTGTTTCACCATCGAGCGCCGAAATTGCACCATTCAAATAGTCAACTATTCTTCTCGATATTTGACTTTCAACTTTTTCCAAGTTGATAATTATTGGTTCTTTTCGTCTCAAGTTAGCGATATATTCTTCACAATCTTCGACAGACATAGGATATTTGATAACGATGTTAAGCTCTCTAGTTCCATACGTAAATCCACTCTTGAACTTATCCTTACTATCTGTACTTGCAGCAAAAGTTTTATCATCAGCGATATTTCTATTTCTTTCGCTTTCAATCTTCTTTTTTTCTTGCTCTATTTCACTCTTATCAAAATCTTCTTCCGCGTAATCATCATCTTCATCATCAAGCCCTAAAAATTTCTTAAATACTCCCATGTTCCTTTTCTCCTTTTCAAATTCATTATATGACTCAACTAAACGATCGCAGTAACAGAAAATAATATTTGTTTTCTGTTCGCAATTTCAATCAAACATGTATTATCTTAATTTATATTAATATTGTAGTAGCATCAAATTATACTGATTTTTACTTTACTGATAAAATCTATTTCCAAAAATCGCGGTTCCGACTCTTACTAAGTTAGATCCTTCTTCTATCGCGACCTCATAATCGTTAGTCATCCCCATTGATAAATACTTGATATCTAGATTATCATGGCTTATAGTCTTAGCTTCATCGAATAACTCCCTTACATCAGCAAAAACCTGTCGCACATCTTCAGGATTTTCTTCAAATGGTGCCATGCACATGAATCCACGCACTCTAATATTTTCACAATCACTCAGGATATTATATAGCAAATCTTTAGATTCTGCTACGGTGCTTCCAAATTTTGATTCCTCCATGGCAGAATTCACTTGTATCAAAATATCCATCGTTTTTTTGATGCTTTTTGCTCTCTTATCGATTTCTTGAGCTAAGCGCATCGAATCTACTGAATGTATTAAATCTACCTTATCTATTATATACTTAACTTTGTTAGTTTGCAAGTGCCCAATCATATGCCATTTTGCAGGCAACACATCGTCGTACTTATCGATTATTTCTTGAACCTTGTTTTCTCCGATGTCTGTAATGCCACTTCTAATAGCTTCGTTTATTTCATCGGCACTTCTTGTCTTAGTAACAGCTACTAACAAAACTTTTTCTTCATTGTATTTAGACATACTTGAAGCATTGTCTATTTTTCCTAAGATATCACTTATATTATTTGAAATCATTTTTTTTCCTTCATATTTTAAGCAATCCATTATTATTTTTTACTCATCTGAGTAAAGTGATTCCATCCCTTTGGCTGGATCACTAAATATCTCATCATAGGGGTCTATAGTAGTTTGTGCTCTCCCCTCGGTGTCGTAATAAAGCGAAGTACTCACAATAGTATTTTCACCGTCTGTGATCAATTCATTTACTTTTACGAACTTACTTTCATCACCGACTAATTTTACATAAACGCCTCTTGCACCATCTACTTCTGTAATGCTACTATTTGCAATTAGTAACCCCTCGGAGTCACTTGTAACAAGTCTCAATTCAGTTTTTCTTAATCTTGCAAAGTCTTCGTAATACATGTCGGTCTCTAGTATCAATTTTAGAAGTTCACCTTCTTTTTTTGTTTCCAATATAGTAACTTCTATTGTGTCCGAAGGTAAATCTACAATTATGGATCTACCCTCTTCATATGTTTCCTGATCTTCAAAATCCACATATGTAATAATGTACCATTTTGTATTTGATGTGATTTTGTATACAGGCGAACCTGATTCTGTTTGAATTGGAATGTCTTCCGCCACATCTAAGTCCAATGCCTCTAAGTCCCGCTGCTTCAAGTCGTACATAGTGGTTTCATTCAGAGCTTCTTCATGTCCGTCTACGCAATAATACACGACACCTACAGTTTCGTTTACATATTGATCTGATGATGCAATTCCATATTCCGAAATAATTTGCAGTATATTTGTATTTTTTTTAACTAAGTCACCTTCTTGCGCATATCTGTTTGCCTCGCCGGCAGACGAAGCATAATATACTTCTTCATTTCTTATAACATATCCTACCGACTCATCCGTTATCCTGATAGACCCATATTCAGCGATATAAGTGTCAGGAAGCAAGTCATTAACTTGCGGGAATAAATATATTGCCATTCCAATCACAATGAGTACAATTAGATATATTGCAACAAGTGCTTTGCTTAGTTTTCCAAATTTCATGCACCATTCCTCGTACTATTGCTCGGTATTATAGACATTTATTATTCAATAAACATACTATTGTGAAATATGCGATGTTACCATTATAAACACTTTTTCCTAGTACGATTTTATTGTAAAATCGCATAAAATTCAACTTTTAAATCAATAAATCACACTACTTACACACATTTTTTAGTATTGCTTCTTTTTTCTTTGGCAAATCTTTACAATTTTCCAGATATTCTTCAAACATCTGAGGTCTGTTTTCTTTTGTGACAGTAAGTGCTCTCTCATATTGCCACAATTCGATCAATTGATGATTTCCATTTACAAGTACTTCCGGCACGTGCATCCCTAGACAGTCTCGTGGCTTGGTATATTGAGGATACTCCAAAAGTCCCGAATATACAGACTCTCTTTGGATAGATTGCTCATCACCTAGTATTCCATCGATAAATCTGCAAAGCGAATCTACGAACACCATTGCAGGAAGTTCACCGCCAGTCAAAATGTAGTCACCTATTGAAAGCTCTTGCATGTTATAGTATTCGAGTATTCTCTCATCTACACCTTCATAGTGGCCACACAAAATAGTAATTTCAGGACATTGCGAAGTTCGCTTCAGCAGTTCCTTTTCAATTATCTTCCCGCGAGGAGACATGTAAAAAATCGGACTATCCGATAGGTTCAATGATTCGATTGCATTATAAATCGGAAAAAAGGACATGAGCATTCCCTCTCCACCACCATATGGATAGTCATCCACTTTCTTATGCTTATTCTCACTGAAGTCTCTGATATTAACGAGATTTACTTCAATCAATCCTTTTTGATTTGCCCTACCTAATATACTACTTGTAGTAATTGGTGTAAACATCTCAGGAAAAAGAGAAAGAATATTTATTTTCACCTTTATAAAAAACCCTCAATCAAATCCACATAAACACACTGCTTATCCAAAGAGATTTCTTTGACAAATTCATTTACTACAGGTATCAGTACGTCGCTGCCTTCTTTTCTTGAAACCACGTAAATATCTTGCGCCTTGTTTTGTAAAACTTCTTTTATCGTCCCAATTATATGATCATTCTTAGTTTCAATCACGGTGAGTCCTATCAGATCGCGTATGTAAAAAACATCCTCGGGCAACTCTTTTAGATGTTTTTCATCGATAGATATTTCTTTGTTTTTTAAGCTATCCGCAACATTTCTATCGTCGACACCTTGCAATTTCAAAATTACTATTTCACCTTTATACTTTACGTCTTCAATATTGAGGAGTCTATTATCTAAAATAATTCCGTCTAACTCTTCATATCTTTCCCTGTAATCAGAGTAATTGTATACTTTGACCTGACCTTTTAGACCATGTGATGCTACTATTTTTCCTATTACTATGCTCATAACAATCTAATGCATATTGACAAAAAATCTCTAATTACTTAGAGATAATTTGTACCGTTGCGTTCCTATTTTGTTTTTTTGCAGCAGCCTTAGTAACGCTTCTCAAAGAAGTAGCCATAAACCCTTGTTTGCCTATGATTTTGCCCATATCACTTTCTGCTACTTCTAATTTGTAAACATCCTCGTAAGTTCCCTTCACTTCGGTAACTTTTACTTCATCGGGATTATCGACTAACGCTTTAGCCATAGTCTCAACTAATTTTACCATAAATTTTGCCTCCTACTCACCAAATCAAAATGTAATATGGTGACCGATATTAATCTAAAACTACTCTGTAACGCCTGATTTTTTTAGCAAAGCTTTTACAGTATCTGTAGGTGGAGCTCCATTCCCTATCCATTTTTTTACTTTTTCAGCATCTACTTTTATCTCAGCTGGTTCTTTTAGCGGATTGTAATATCCGATTTCTTCAATGAATCTTCCATCACGGGGAGTTCTTGAATCAGCCACTACAATTCTGTAAAAAGGTTTCTTCTTTGCGCCCATTCTTTTTAATCTAATCTTTACCATAACTTTTTCCTCCATTTTTTTAAACATTTTATATATAATCACATCTTACAAAGATATTATTAACTGCATATATTTAGATAATAACTGTTGCTCCATGAATCACGTTCTTTTCAAGCTAGTGCATTTGCTATATATTCTTTGTCTTTTGTCAGGCTTAAAACATCCCTCTAAACATTTTGTTCCCCTTCAGCTTATTGGGATTACTGAACATTTTCATCATTTTTTTAGCTTCTTCGTATTTCTTTATCAACGTATTTATCTTACTTACCGGCTGTCCACATCCAGCAGCAATTCTTTTTCTTCTACTAGCATTCAATAGATTAGGGTTTTTTCTTTCTTCTTTCGTCATAGAATAAATAATTGCTTCCATTTGAGCGAATTCTTTTTCGCTTTCTTCGATATTTATATTATTTCTCTGATTACTAGACAATCCCGGCATCATATCGAGCATCGACGATACTCCACCCATCTTTTTCATTTGTCCCATTTGCATTAAAAAGTCTTCTAGTGTGAATTGATTTTTTCTAAGTCGTTTTTCAAGTGAAGCGGCTTCTTCCTGATCGAATGCCTCTTCGGCTTTTTCGATTAAAGACAAGACATCTCCCATTCCTAGTATTCTGCTTGCCATTCTTTCAGGATGAAAAACTGTAAGTTCGTCTGATTTTTCACCAACACCGATAAATTTAATAGGACTGCCTGTTATCTTTTTGGTGGAAAGTGCTGCTCCCCCTCTAGAGTCTCCATCCATTTTTGTCATTATTATTCCATCTATGGCGAGACTTTCGTTAAATCCTGCAGCAACATTTACAGCATCTTGCCCTTGTAGAGCATCTACAACTAACAATATTTCGTGCGGATTAATGTCTTTTTTAAGCTCTTTTAGTTCGCCCATCAATTCATCGTCTATTTGCAATCTTCCCGCAGTGTCGATGATTAAAGTGTCATATCCTTTTATTTCAGCTTCTTTTTTAGCTTTAGTCGCAATTTTGACCGGATTTTTAGAATCAAGCTCTGCAAACACGGGGACATCTATATTCTTACCTACGATTTGTAATTGTTCTATCGCTGCAGGTCTATATACGTCACACGCACATAGCATAGGCTTTTTTCCATTCTTTTTTAGATGCAATGCTAATTTGCCGCAAGTCGTTGTTTTACCAGTACCTTGCAGCCCGACTAACATCAACACTGTAAATCCTGTAGGAGAATACGTAAGTTTACTATTAGTTCCGCCCATGAGTTCAACAAGTTCATCATTTACAATTTTAATTACTTGCTGCCCAGGAGAAAGGCTTTTCAAAACATCTTGCCCAATTGCTTTTTCTTTTACCGTGGCAACAAACTCTTTTACAACCTTAAAGTTCACATCGGCTTCAAGCAATGCAAGCTTAACTTCTCTCATCGCATCGTCAATATTTTTTTCTGTCAGGACAGCATTGCCTCGAAGTTTTTTGAATACCCCTTGTAATTTATCCGATAGATTTTCGAATGCCATTTTTACCTCTTTATTTTTTTATTTATCTGCTGGAAATTGCAAACAACTCACTTTTCAGATTAGTTAAGTCTTCTATTAGTTTTCGATTATCTACATTTGAATTAATCATATCATCTACTTTAATTGCTGTCTTCTTTACAATTAAACCTAATTCCATATGTTTTTGCATTAGCTGTAACATTTCTTCATACGAATGAAGCCTTTTCTCCGAATGCTTTAAGGAATCGTGAACTGCTACCTTGCTTATGCCTTGCATGTTCGCGATTTCCGCCAAAGAATAATTTTCCTCATAATACATCGAAAAAATATCTCGTTGTTTTTGTGTAAGCAATACCGAGTACAAATCGTATAGCATGCTCATCTCTAATGACTTATCCATATAACAGTCATCCTTCCGTAAAGTATTATTACTTAACCCAAGATAATAATAGCATTGAATAGTAGTCATGTCAACTTTTTTTTAAAGTTGCACGAAAAAGAACGTACACAAACAAAATCCAAGAAAAAAGGTGTGGTTATGAACTTGAATTCTGTACCGACCTCCCAATCGTTAGATTTTTAGGTCTAACGATTGGGGGTCGGTACATTCATCAAAACATTACCGCACCTTTTTATTATAATTCTATGTCATCAACTTTTTAAGAATAACTACATCAGCACAATTTTATCTTCCGTTTCGCTATATCTGACCACAGCTTTTACAGATTCATGGTCAACTCTTACATGGTAAGGTCCGATATTGATTAGTACTCCGGGACAAAGTTCATCGAACTTGCCTCTTGCCGTTTTTATTTGTTCCATTGTCTCATGCTGTCTTTCCATGTCATTAAAAACCGCCTTATCTTGATCGAATACTGATGTTTTTTCTCCATTACAACTTGGAACCGCCAAGTAGAGTGCTGTGGGCGTTTCGTATCGAGAAGATCCCATAACTTTTGCCTCTATTGCGCTGCCAACATATATTCTCCCCCCCATAATAGACCCTTTGCCATCTACTACGACAAGTTCCTCATCACAATATACATTACTGTTCATTACAGTTGTAGAGTAAATAGATTTCCCGACAAAGGTTGTGGCTGACTCGATAAACTTTGTCCTCAAAATGCCACGACATTTTAGGATTCCATTTCCGTTGCCGGCGATTCCTCCCATTATGGACACATCGCCACCAGCATCAATTGCGGCAGCTTCTACAACACCATCAATACATATGTCACCAGAAGCACGCACGAAAAAACCTTCTCTAACATTACCATGGACGTGAACATCCCCATTGAAGTCAATGTTACCAAAAGAATAATCAACATCACCTGGAACTCGCAATATATTTCGCACTTGATACTGTTTGTCAATAAATGTCAAATCTCCATCCATACTAGCTACTAGCTGTGTTCCATCGTCGCTAATATGAGTATTCTTGCCTATTGGAGCTGTTGCAGGCTTTCCCTCTATCCCAGGAATAATATCCCCATAAACAGTAGCCCCCTCATTTCCTATTTTTTGCGGATGAATTTCACAGATAACTTGATCTTTTTTTACTGGGTTGAAAGTATATTTATTTTTGTAATCAATACTGCGGTTGGAGTCTTCAATTTCATCCATCTCACAACCTACTGAAAAAAGTTTAACAATATACCCATCATCGCCCTGTTTTGGCGAAATGCCATATGCGATTGGAATTACTTGCAAATATTTTTTATTATTTATAATCTTTGAAATTGTGTCCCAATTCACAAAATCATGAAGACTCTGCTCTTCTATAAATGCAGTCACTTCTTCTATCGTCATATGATCGCCATCTTCGGTCGGTGGTAACATAAAAATCCATGCTATCATTTTATTCGTAGATACCAGGATATCAATCTTTGCATTTAAAGGATTTTTTGAATGTTCTACTGACATTTTATTAATCAAAAACCCCATTCGGCGTTGTTCTAACTGAAATGCACGTTCGGGAAGATATGTCGTAGTGCTTGCTTCATCAATCATCACTCTAGGAGTATATGTTTTCCACTCGGGAGTATCATCATATAGTTTTTGTAATATTTCTAGATTTATAGGATGATGAAAGGGGTTGTTACTCATTCCTTGTGGCTCTAAAACTTTCTCATTTTCCGTTTCATTTGCTGCTACATCTAATTTTAATTCCACATCTAACACGTCCACTCCATCGGTATTTTCACTGTTTATTACAGAGTTTTCTTCTTTTTCATCTTTCTTTAGCTTGTCTTTTTTTGATATTAAATTGATATTTTTCATTATACTCATAATAATCCCCAATTATTTAATATTCAAAGTCTCAAAACTTTGAGGCTTTGCAAAATGGTAGCCTTGCGAATAATATAGTTTATGTTGCAAAATAATATCTTGTATTTCCTTGTTTTCAACAAACTCTGCTACCATATCAGCACCTAGCAAATTTGCCATAAAACATATCGAGTTTAAAATCAACATACTGTCTTTATTGGTTTCAAGTGTACTAATAATGTCTCCATCAATTTTAAGTATATCTGGCTTAAGCGAAATAATCGATGAATATGTAGCATACCCAACTCCAAAATCGTCTACTGCGATAAGACACCCTACATCTCGGACTTTTAAGAGAAACTCGAATAGATCATTATTTTCGCTATAGTTTTCAGTTTCAACGAATTCTATAATTACTTTTTGAGGAGTAGGATGTTTTTGTAGCCTCTCAATTAACCATTTTCTAAATTCTTCCGATTGAATTTCGTACAAAGATAAATTAATACTCACAGTACTTTCTTTACCTTCGAATAGTCTCAAAGCTTTGTCAATCATAACTTTGCTTAATGGAAGATACGTTTTGAGTTTTTTGGCGGCCTCTAAAAAATATCCGGGGTAATATATTTTACCGCTCGAATCTTTTAGCCTCATTAAGGCTTCATATTTTTCGATTACGCCTTTATTATTATCGTATATTCCTTGAAAATAGGGAATGACATTATCGTTTTCGAGAGCTTGTGTAATTAATTCGAAAATTCCAACTAGCTTTTCTTGTTCATTTTCAAGAAGTTCTTTTTCATTAGTTACTTCTATAAAATTGTTTTGAAGATCCATATTAACATAGTATGCGCTTAGACATCGATTAACTAGGTCGTCTCCAAAAGCAACAGCAAATCGAGAAACTCCACTCAATCCCGTTTGCTGTCCCCTGATTAATTCATACTGCTTATGATTTTCTTTCATCAGATTATAGAAATCTTCATCGCTCATATCACTATTGGCAACCGCCATAAAGGTTTTGTAGGAATGAATGTAAACTCGTATAAGATGATCAATGCCCATCAGTTTGTATGCTGCGTTTCCCATTGTGAGTATTTCAGTACTCGTTTTGTAGTAACTCTCTTCGCCAAAAGAAGCAATCATCATATCCGCATTAATGACTTCCGTCATGCAAATTTTATTGTAGTTGTATTTTTCATTGTCAATTAAGAATTGTTCGTAGCTCAAAATGTTAAATCTAACGTCGATTTTTTGCTCTGTCCCTGCAAACTCATTCATACAATACTCCCCATACTATTTGTGTAACATACATTCTATTATAACAAAATAAACTGAAAAGTACAATAAATAATAAATGGTACTAACGAGAATCTCGGTCAAAATGTGCAAAGTGAAATTAAAAGCAAAAGAAAACCCCCTTGATAAACATTGCTGTTCATCAAGGGGGTTTTTAGTTGGTTGCGGGGGTCGGATTTGAACCAACGACCTTCGGGTTATGAGCCCGACGAGCTACCAACTGCTCCACCCCGCGACGAT
>CAYJGJ010000027.1:1170-19711 GCA_964370025.1 uncultured Oscillospiraceae bacterium | reverse complement strand
ATATTTTATCTTGTTCATCATTCTTAATTGGGACAGGTATCTTGTTCAAGAGATGTAAATTGTCTGTCTGCTTTAACAAATCTCGCGGAAGGATTGCTAATTTATACTCATCGTTCTTATATGCTATATATTTTTGAATTATGTCCTTATCATTAATAAAATTCATTATTTTTCTCTTTATATCCTATAAGGCCCTTAGAGATTCACTCTTTAACATGCCCAAATTATCCATTGCTTTTTCTAGTTGCTTAATCAACTTATCCTTATCCTCTGGCAAATCTCCTCTCAAAGAAATATAGTTAGAAGCATGGTTACTTCTAAACACGCAAGGTTTCGTAGGATTTGAGTTTTTGAGGAGTAGATATGACTCTTCGATTACTTCCTTTGGTGTTAGAACTTCAAATTCACCGCTTTTAATTTCCTCATACAATGGTACATTTTCATCAAGCATCAAAGTGAGAAGGCTCACATATGACGCATTCATCTTTGAAATCATCTCACCTGTATTGATCGCGTGATTCTTCCAGTTCTTCTTGCCACCCATACCCGAAATAAATGTAACCGAAGCTTTCATTCCAGATTCTTCTATCATATTTACGGCTCTAATCAGCTGCTCACTATTAACACCTTTTTTAATCTTTGCTAGTATTTCATCATCACCAGATTCAGCACCAATGTATACTATACCAAGTCCATTATCGTAAAGTTCCACTAACTCTTCTGGAGATTTATTTAATACATCTAATGGAGAACCATATACACCTACTCTTTTGCATTCAGGGAACAAACTCTTGATTTCCTGAAGAATAACTAATAATTTCTTATTAGAGAGACAAAGTGCATCACCATCACACAAAAATATCTTGTCTACGAAACTATATTGACGCCTGGCTTCCCGCAAATCCGCAAGGACTTCATCTATGTTTTTAACGTAAAACTTTTTGTCGATAAACATATTGCAAAAAGTACACTTGTTATGAGAACATCCCACAGTTACTTGTAAAAGTAGACTGTATGCCTCACTCGGAGGTCTATATATATTACCTACGTAGTTCATTCTTACATCCTTTCAGGAGCTTCGATTCCTAATAATGCCAATCCGTTTTTGATTGCCCTTGCAGCTGCGAATACCAACACTAATTTGGCACTTCTTTCCTTTTCATCTTTTACTAATATGTGCTCATCTCTATAAAATCTATTGAAGTTTTGTGCCATGTCAACGATGTGTCTAGTAAGTATCGATGGTTCACATCTTTCTGCTGCCTCGACAACGACATCCGGCATACTGTATAAACACTTCACAAGTTCATGAGTGTGTTCATTAGAAATATACTTTGTATCAATGGAATCAACATCTAATTGAATATTCACACCTTGTTCATCAGCTTTTCTGATTACACTTTTAGCTCTTGCATATGTATATTGAACA
Organism: uncultured Oscillospiraceae bacterium; assembly: GCA_964370025.1. GTDB lineage: Bacteria > Bacillota > Clostridia > Peptostreptococcales > Anaerovoracaceae > CAYJGJ01. The sequence goes on along the minus strand of CAYJGJ010000027.1, from coordinate 18,282 downwards.
TATGGACCTGTTTCTCCGTCAAAATTCAAGATTTTTTCCCAGGAGAAAACATAGTCCTTAATTCTGCTATTAGATAATTCATTAAAGACTACAGCCCCGATACCAATTTGTCTAGATACTTTATCGATATCGTCTGTAACGACATTCTTTTCTAATACAATCTCCTTCGTTTGTGAGATCGCTTTGTTCAATACATCTTCAAGAAAAACAACCCTACCGTGGCGAGTAGACATAGTTCCATCTTCAAGGCTCACCATTCCAAATGGTACATGAGTACACGTATTAGCCCACTCATATCCAAGCAATTCTATTATCTTAAACCACTGTTGAAAGTGCAAGTTCTGTTGAGATGCCACTACGTAGATATTCTTATAGAAGTCATAATGTTCTTTTCTGTAAACAGCAGCTGCAATATCACGAGTAATGTAAAGAGTAGATCCATCTCTCTTCTGAATAAGAGCAGGAGGCATTCCAAATTCTTCTAAGTCTACTATTTTAGCACCTTGAGAATCTTGAAGCAATCCTTTTTGTTCCAACTCTTCTATATATCTATTCATCTTGTCTGAATAAAAACTCTCCCCCGCATACGAATCAAACTCTATTCCTAACATATCATAAACTGTAGTAAATTCTTTTAAGCTCTCATCTCTAAACCACTGCCACAGTTCCACTTCTTCTGCACATCCATTTTCCAAATTTGTAAAAATTAATCTAGCCTCATCATCTAGCGTTGGATTATTTTCGACTTCCTCGTGAAATTTAGTGTAGTATTGTAGCAATGTTTTAATAGGGTTCTTCTCTACATCTTCCTTGTTTCCCCAATGCCTATACGCACAGATCATTTTGCCAAACTGCGTACCATAATCTCCCAAATGGTTGATTCTTTCAACATTATAACCTATCGCATCATGTAGTTTGTAGATGGAATTACCTATTACTGTACTTCTTATGTGTCCAATATGAAAAGGTTTTGCAATATTCGGAGATGAAAACTCAACTATTACAGTCTTATTTTTTCCTATGTCGCTATTACCGAACTTTTCATTACTACAAATCTCTTTGAGAGTATCAGATGCAATAACTTCTTTATTAATGAATATGTTAACATACGCATTTACTTGCTCTACTTTTTCGAATAATTGGTCATCAGCAATTTTACTAGCTATTTCTTTAGCTATCATCGGCGGAGCTTTTCTAAGCTCTTTTGCAAATCTAAAACATGGGAATGCATAATCTCCCATTTTACTATCGACAGGTACTTCGATCATTTTTTGGACTGAGTCTATTTCAATATTTTGCATGTTCTCTGCAATTAATGTCGCGATATACTTCTTGTAATTATTCATTTATATTCTCTCCTAACACGTTTAGTTTATATAACAAATATCAGTTTTTTCACACTACGCTGTAAAAGTAACGACGGTTACACCTTCTCCGCCCTCATCGAACTCTCCTAACCTGTAAGATGCGACATGCCCGTGATGTTTCAAGAGGTCATGAACACCTTTTTTTAGGATTCCCTCTCCCTTACCATGTATTATAGTTACTTGTGGTAATCCAGACAAGTAAGCATCATCTAAATATTTTTCTACTTTATGAATTGAATCATCTAGAAGTTGCCCCCTGATGCTGATTGAAGTAGTTATATTCATTCTCTTTTGCTTATGAATCGAATCAGTTCTAGAATAAGATGACTTTGATTTGTTGTTCAACTTATCTTTAACTTTTGACATTTCAGATTTTGAAACAGCACTCAAGTCATTAGGATTTACTGACATCTTAATTATGCCCATACGAACCTGAATCTCCCCCTTAGAGTCTACAAGTCCTATCACTTCACCGACTTGATTAAACGATGATACTTTTACAATGTCTCCAATCTTAAGGTTATTTACGTCTATAGGTATAGCCTTCTCAACCACTTCAAAAGTTTCTTGGTATTTTTGAGTGCTGTCTTTTATTCGTTTTTTTACACCTTGGAATTTATCGGTTCTTTCGCCTAAGCTTTGAATCTTACTGATTTCTTTGAGTTCTTTTTTTATCTCCTCTGATTCAGATTTTGCCTCTGCAATTATTCCTCTCGCCTGTTCTTTGGCTTCTTGCAATATCCTTTGCCGCATTCTTTCTGTTACAAGCTTATCTTTTTCCGCTTTTATCGCGGACTGTTTAGCAAGTGTGTTTAAATACTCCGCTTTTTCTCTTTCTTCATTTGCCCTTTTTTTGTCTTCCTCTATTGTAGTTATAACACTTTCGAATTGAATTTCTTTATCAGAAATCAGCTCATTTGCACGAGCTACTATATCGGCATAGAGTCCCAGTTTTTTTGAAATCTCGAATGCATTTGATTTTCCTACAACACCAATGTTTAATCTATATGTTGGACTCAATGTGTCTACATCGAATTCCATCGAGGCATTCATAACGCCTTCCGTAGATAATGCATACTTTTTAATTTCATTATAATGTGTGCTTGCCGCTAGAGTTACTCCCCGCTTATTTAACGCTTCTATGATTGCAATTGCAAGTGCAGCTCCTTCTGTCGGATCAGTACCGGCACCTAGTTCATCGAGCAAGACGAGTGTGTTTTCGTCAGAATTGCGTATTATATCGATTATGTTAGTCATATGGGATGAAAAAGTACTAAGACTTTGTTCTATACTTTGTTCATCTCCTATATCCGCGAAAATATTTTCGAATAGCGAGAGCTTGCTGTTTGAAGATGCAGGTATATGTAATCCGCTTTGAGCCATCAAAGTTATCAGGCCTAGGGTCTTTAAGCTTACAGTTTTCCCCCCAGTGTTAGGACCGGTGATTACTAAACTTTTATACTCTTTCCCTATCAATATTGTAACTGGAATGACCTTTTGAGGATCTATCAATGGATTTCTAACACTGACTAGTTCGATTATACCTTGATTATTTATGATCGGCTCTGTAGCTTCCATGCTGAGAGATAATTTTCCTTTTGCCATTATAAAATCAAGTTTTATTAGCATCTGTTGATTATTATTTAAGTGTATACTTTCATTTGATACACTTTGTGATAATTCTGCCAAAATTCTCTGAACTTCTATCTTTTCCGCAATTTCTAGTTCACGTAATTCGTTATTTAATATTACAATCGCTTGAGGTTCAATGAATACCGTTGCCCCTGTTTGGGATCTATCATGTACTATTCCCGATACATTAGTTCTATGTTCCTGCTTGACTGGTACGACGTATCTTCCATCTCTTACAGTAATAATAGCATCTTGTAAGTATGTCTTGTTGGATTGTGAGTTTATGATGCTATTTAGCTTAGCCCTTATCGACTCATTCTTGGAAGAGATCCCTCTTCTAATGCTCTTTAATTCTGAAGAAGCATTATCTGACATTTCATCCTCGGATAAAATACACATCTCTATACTTTCCCTTAATCTTGGGATAGTAACCAGCAAATTAACCATTTCAGATATAACAGGCACCTCAGGCACATCACTACGCATAAAAGAAACAACTTGTGCAGTGACTGCCAAGTTGTACGATACACGTAATAAATCGGCCATGGATAGGGTGCCTCCCTTATTAGCGTAATCTACACATTGTCTAGTGTCATAAATAGATCCTAAAGGTAAAGCCCCCTTTTTGATAATAAGGTCAACAGCTTCCGATGTTGACCTTATTTCATCGTTAATATCATAAATATTTTTGAGAGGCTGCAAGTTTCTGGCAATCTCTTTTGCCATATTACTATTAGCAGCATCTTCTAGCATGGACGTAATTTTTTTATATTCTAAAACTCTTAATGACTTTTCGTTCATTCTTTCTCTTCCGATGGATCTGCTAGAATTGAAAACAACGATCCCTCTTCTTCAATTTCGAACTGCATTTCCTCATTATCTACATTTTCATCTATCGATGAAGTAGTTTTTTCGTCGAAGGAATCTTTCAATTCATCCAATACCGTTGGTGGTTCAGACGGTATGCTTGCTTTTAATTCTTCAATCGTTGAATTTAACTCAGTAATAGTTGAATTCAATTCCGTAACATTACCGTTTAACCCTACGATAGTTAAATTCAAATCTTCTTTACTAGACTTTAATTCTTCATTTTCATATTCCAGTTTTGAGATTTCATTGCCTAGTTTCACATTTTGATTCTGTATGTCAAATAATGTGCTTTCTAGAGCCTCAAGTCTGCTATTTAATTCATAGATTTGTTGTTCTTTGTCAACACAAAGCTGTTTAGCAGCTTGGTTTTCGATATTAAGCCTATTCTTTTCTCTATCAATTTCTTCTAAAACATCTTTATAATATGTAATTGTTTCTTCATTGCTGATGATTCTTTTGCGATAGTCATTGATAGATGCCTTTGTTTCAAAATGCTCTTCAGCAATGTTAATAGCGGCAAGTAATTGCACCTTGTTGTTTCGAGGGTCTTTTACAGATGTGCATGCTTTCCACATATGCTTATCCACATACTCTGCTATCTTATTCAAGTAATCTTCAGACTTGTTAGTCGAAAAAGTATAAACTTCTCCAAATATTTTTACAGACACTTTTTTGTTTTCCATGATTACACTCCGTTGCATTTAACTCATTTTCAAGCTTTTGAAGTATTACTTGATGAGCTTCAACCACTTCTTCGTCTTTTAAAGTTCTTTCATCATGTCTATACGTAAGCCTTATAGCCACGCTCTTCTTCCCTTTTTCGATATTCTCACCTTTGTATATATCAAAAATCTGAATATTATCCTTAATTAAAATGTCAACACTTGCACTCTTTATTAACTTAATGATATCTCCTACTGGAGCAATTTCATCGATGATTAATGCTATGTCTCTAGTTATCTCAGGATACTTCGGTAACTTCTTGAATAACACCTTTTTATCTCTGACTGATTGAATTACATCTAAATTCAATTCAGATACATAACATTTTGTCTCTATATCAAACTTTTCAGAAACATCTGGATGAATTTCTCCCAATACACCAATCTTGATGCTTTCACCCTTGAAGCATGCGTATACATCTGCACATCTGCCTGGATGAAAAGCTCCACTATTCGCATTAGAGACAAATTCCAAATCGTCCACTCCCAAATATGACATTAGCTCTACAATTACTCCCTTAAGGCCGAAGAATGTTTCGTCTTGACCGTAGCTACCTATACAAAGACTGTTGACTTCGTTTGGCAATCCTTCACTGTCAACTTTATCTTTATTGAATGTCTTGCCTAATTCAAAAATTTTGACTTTATCTATACTTTTCGAATAATTAAATGATAAAGTATCGATCATGTTAGATACTAATGTCGTTCTCATGACAGAGTTCTCTTCACCCAACGGATTTAGAATTTTTATTTGTCTGTCCTCAGCACTAGCATCGTCTGATATATTGCTTAGTGACTTTGGACTAACAAAAGAATAAGTTTGAATTTCTGTTAACCCGACATATGTCAACGCATCTCTACATGTATCAATTATAGTAGTAATTTCAGATTGCTCGGATACACAGTCCCCTTTAGGAATAGTAGATTCAATGTTCTCATATCCGTAAATTCTTGCCACTTCTTCTACATAATCAATTTCTTCAAGCAAATCACCTCTTACAGTCGGAGGAGTTGCAATTAGACTTTCACCGTCTTTTCTCACTTCTATTTCAAGCTTATTCAAAATTTCTGTGACATCTTTATCATTTAACTTTGTTCCAAGCACCTGATTTATCCGACTAGTCCGAATAGTAGTATTTGGAGCTAGATGTATCTTAGGATACACATCTACACATCCCTTAACCACTTTTCCTGCACCAGTTTCTTCAATCAACTGGCAAACTCTATCGGCAGCAACTAAGCATAAGTTCGGATCAACTCCTTTTTCATAACGAGAAGACGCTTCTGTTCTTAATGCTAGTTGTTTAGAAGTTCTTCTGACATTATCCGCGTCAAAATTAGCTGACTCCAACACAACTACTTGTGTATCGTCCAAAATCTCAGAATTTAATCCACCCATTACACCGGCTATAGCAATCGGCTTTTCCGCATCATTAATAAGGAGCATTTGAGAATCAAGTTTTCTCTCCGATGCATCCAAAGTAACAATACTTTCAACACCTTTGGCGTCATCGATAATGATCTTTTTACCATTAACACTTTCTATGTCAAAAGCGTGTAGAGGATTCCCATATTCAAGCATTACATAATTAGTAATATCTACGATATTATTAATAGGTCTCATACCGGCATGAATAAGTCTTTTTTGAATCCACCATGGAGATGGTGCTATCTTAACGTCTTTTATGATTTTAGCGACATATCTTTTACATTTGTCAGATTTGATTTGAACGTCGATGTAATTACTCGCATCATCGCCACATTCCTCTTTGAGTTCAACTGTAGGGTATTCGACCTTAGAATCGAAAGTTGCGGCGACTTCTCTAGCCATACCTATCATTGACAAACAATCTGACCTGTTAGGAGTTATTTCAAAATCAATAATACTATCTTTCAAATCAAATACGTCTGTAACTTGAGAACCTATGCTATCAGCAGAAACGTCGAGAATCCATATTCCATCTCTTGATACGAGAGGCGTTACTTTATCATCATATCCCAGTTCAGAAAAAGAACACAGCATTCCTTCTGACTTGACACCTCTCAATTCGCCAGTATTTATAGTTACAAAATCCTCGCCATTTTCTCTGCTTTTTTTGTTTCCAGCGATTGTAGCCCCATCTATAGCTACAGGAACATAGTCACCTTCTGCAACATTCTTAGCACCTGTTACTATCTGCAAACTGGCATCCTTACCTACATCTATTTGGCAAATTTGCAATTTATCCGCATTGGGATGTTTCTCTATTTTTTTAATTTGGCCGACTACAACATTTGTAATGTTATTACCTATATTTTCACATGTTTCTATATTGGAACCGGACATTATCATTTTGTCACACAGTTCATCAGTATCTACATTAATATCGATATAGTTTTTTAGCCACTCCAGCGAGACTAACATTTTGTATTCCTCCTATTGTAAAGACTACTCTTTAAATTTAAATTTAGAATTGAGAAGCGCCTTTAAATTGACCGACAAATCTCATATCATTTTCGTACATTAATCTTATATCGTCGATTTCATACTTTAGCATCGCTATTCTTTCAACACCCATACCGAATGCAAAACCTGTATATTTTTCAACATCAATATTACCAACTTTAAGAACATTTGGATGAACCATACCACATCCTAGTATTTCAATCCAACCACTTCCTTTGCAAACTCGGCAGCCAGCACCATTACACTTGAAACAAGTCATATCCATTTCCGCAGACGGTTCTGTGAATGGGAAGTGGTGCGGACGAAATTTCGTACGTACATCAGATCCAAAGATTCTCTTTGCAAAAGCATCTAATGTTCCTTTCAAATCGGCCATAGTGACACCTTCATCTACAAGAAGTCCTTCTACCTGATGAAACATCGGCGAATGAGTTGCATCGGGAGTATCACATCTAAAGCATCTCCCCGGAGAAATAACTTTAATAGGTGGTGCTTTTTGTTTAATGTTTCTGATTTGTACGGGAGATGTTTGAGTCCTAAGAAGAATACTGTCGCTAATATAAAAAGTGTCCGTCATGTCTCTTGCTGGATGATTAGCTGGAGAATTAAGCGCATCAAAATTATTGAATACGGTTTCTATTTCGGGACCTTCCGCTATGGAATATCCCATAGATTTAAAGATTTTTGAAATTTCTTCGATTGTAACGGTAATAGGATGCTTAGAACCTAGAGGTGTATGTGCACATGGTTGCGTTACGTCGATAACTTCCTCTTTGAGCTTAATTTCTTTTTCTGCTTGTTTTATTTGAGACGCTTTTAGTTGTATTAAGCTTTCAATTTCGTCTTTAATGGTATTGGCATATTTTCCAAGTTCCTTTCTCTCTTCACCAGAGAGTTGACCCATTGAACGTAATATTTCAGTAAGCGGACTCTTTTTTCCCAGAAATTTCACTCTTATATTTTCTATCTCTGAGGAATTGCTAGCGCCATCTATTGACACTTTTGTTTCTTCTAAAATTGACTGAAGTTGAGATTTCACTTATTGCACCTCTTTATTGTTTAATTCATATTTATTAATTCTAATTCTCTCGTACATCAAAATAGCTGCCGAAACAGCTGCATTGAGAGAATTAATATTTCCCATCATAGGTATTTTGATTGTATAATCTGCCGATTCGAGCATGTTTTTCGAAACACCGTTAGCTTCATTGCCGACTACAAGAGCAACCGCTTTAGATAAATCTTTTTCATAATAATTATCATTTGCATTTGGGCTTGTCGAAACTAGAGTAAAATTAATTTTGTGCACGAAACTTACTACATCTTGTTCATCTTGAACATATATAATAGGGATTCTAAAAATAGAACCTACAGCAGATCTAACTACTTTTGGAGAATAAACATCTACTGTTCCTTTAACACAAATAATACCTCTATATCCCGTTGCATCGGCAGTTCTAATAATCGTGCCAACATTACCAGGATCTTGCAATCTATCTAATATCAAGATATTATCTTCACTAGATATAGTATTCTCAAAAGCATCAATAGCAACAGTTGCTTTATCAACGATTGCTATTGTGCCTTGCGAATTCTCTGTTGATGATATCTGGTCGAATAATTTATCGTCCATCACATAAATATTATCAAAGTTATATTCATTCAAAGATGATGGCAATTTGGAATAATCGTTTGCTTCACCAGATATGTCGCTTAATATACTATCTGACTTTACAATTACACATTTTATGTTTGCATTATTAATAAATGCTTCATTTATTAGGTTGTTTCCTTCGATAACGTATTTGCATTCTTTGTCTCTATGTTTTTTTTTAGACAGTGCTTTGCATAACTTGAACACTGCATTATTCTCGGAAGATATAGTCCGTATCATAATATACTATTTTATCTAATCATATTAGTTATCAAAATTAGGAATTCTGAATGAACTAGTATCGTCGGATGTCTTTGGTTCAGATTTTGGAGTTCCAGAATCAATTTTATCCAGCAAATCTGCAAGAGAAACTTCACGCTCTCTATCGGAAGAATCCGTCCCTGAATTTGCATCTAATCCATATGTAACTTTTGAATCTTGTTCTTCTTCTGCTTTATTAAGTTTTACCTCATTATATGTATCACCAGATAAATCAGTAGCAATAATCGTGATAGATATGTCGTCGCCCATATCAGGATCAATATTTGAACCATATTTAATCTCAGCATTTTCGTCAATTTGTTCTCTAATCAATCCGCCGATTTCATTCATTTCAAGCATACCGACCCCGGTAGCTCCAGAAATGTAAACTAGAGCACATTTTGCCCCGCTGATACTTGTTTCAAGCAAAGGACTATTGATTGCCAGGCTGACAGCTTTTTCACCACGCTTTTCACCAGAGGCGACACCTGTACCCATATGCGCCAATCCTTTATTGTACATGACAGTACGAATGTCTGCAAAGTCAATATTCATAGCAGCGCAATCTGCAATTACTCTTACGATCGCGGTTACACCATCTTTAAGTATATCGTCTATTAGGAAGAACGCTTGTTCCATAGTAGTGTCATGATCACACATCGGTAAAACTTTTTCATTAGGTATAAGCAACAAAACGTCTACACATTCTCTCAAGTATTCTATGCCGGTTTCCGCACGTTTCATCTTCTTAGGACCTTCGAAACTAAATGGTTTAGTCACGACGGCAACAGTCAATATACCCATATTTACAGCAATTTGCGCTATTACAGGAGTTGCTCCGGTACCAGTACCGCCTCCCATTCCTGCTGTCAAAAATACCATATCTGTTCCTTGAAGTAATGCTCTAATTTCTTTTTCGCTTTCTTTTGCAGCCTCTTGTCCAATCTGCGGGTTAGAACCGGCACCATTTCCTCCAGTAAGTTCTTTTCCTAACTGTATCTTGATATCAGCGTTACTTCTATCCAATACTTGTTTATCTGTATTGATTGCTACGAAAGTAACGTCCTTAAGGCCTGATTGAATCATTCTTTGAATAGAATTACATCCTCCGCCACCTATACCAAGAACTTTAATTACGATAGGTGCTTCATTTTCCTCCGCATCATACGCAAATGAACTAACAGTTTTTCTTACTACATTATCGTGCATGAATGCAGAGTTAGAATCCGCGTTTCCAGTCGGTGCATTCATTTCATTTGTAAAATCAATCATAATTCCCCTCCATACAATAGTTCTTTATATTCTATCATATACTTACTACAAAATCATCCTTTTTTTATTTTTTTCGCATTTTTTTAAATAAGACACGAAATTTCGAATAAACATTATAAATTCAAGACATATACGTTCACGGCAGGTCAGGAGAATATGAAATATACATATCATCTCCAACTGTAATTGTACCCGTTTTAATTCCTTTATCGAATAAGTCATCTATGACTTTATTTATGGCTCCATTTTCAGATGAAATAGTCAACTGCTCAGGAGTCCCTCTACACACCAAACTGTCAAGAATGTAACATTCTATAAAGACTGGGCTAAATATAATTTTTTTAGCATAGTAGCCACCATCTTTCATAATTTGTATGAACTCAAGTGATTTCAAAAGTGATGTTTGGTCTTCACATTCGATGACTTCCCCTGGAGTTAGTTTTAAATACACAACATTACTGATAATTGGAAGTGTTGGCAATACATCGGTTTTTCTCAGATAAATTCCATCTTTATCCACAATAAAATAAGAATCACCGTATGGCATCGCAGCGACTTCTTTTCTCTCTACTACATCTATTATTACAGTAGACGGAAATGAATATTTGAAGCTAATATCCACAAAATACGGATCACTGATTAAGTTCTCACGAATCTCACTCCTATTAAATTCAAAAAACATATTTACATCCATCTTCGCCTTGGACATACCTATTACTTCCTCTTCGTTGTAATAAGAACTTCCAACAACTTGAATTTTTTCTACGTTGAAAAAATCTGACATAAGAAAAAAAAGAGACGAAAAGCAGATAATTAGAAAAATAATAATATACATTACTTTTTTCCTTCTTTTTTTCTTCTTTCTTCCCCTACTGTCTTTTCTCGGTACTATGCGACTACTACTTCTACCATTCCTACTGTCTCTTCTACTCATATTACACGCACTTTCAAGAATTAACCGTATTCATAATATTCTCATATATTTTTTCTGATGCATCCATGATCGAAATTCTCTTAGCTTGTTTAGCCATACCGGATAGCATCTCACTGTTATCTTTTAATTCGATTATTCTTTGAATCAGTTCTTCGCAATTAAGATTTTTTTCCTCCACCATAATAGCAGCCCCTTCATCGACAACGGCTTTAGCATTATAAAACTGATGGTTTCCAACTACGTTAGGAGATGGGATCAAAATTGAAGGTCTTCCAACTGCCAAGACTTCAGATATCGATAGCGACCCTGCACGACCAATCACAATATCGGATGATTCGATATAATAATTCATATTGTCTATATAGGAAAGAACTTTGATATTGCTATCATCATCATTAAATAACACATTTTTTTGAGATAATTCATCAACTATACTATCGTACCTCCTAGGTCCCGTGCATAAATTGATTGCATACCCCTTACTTGCAAGTTTTTCTATCAAAAGCACTCCAAGCTCGTTAATCGTGTCCGCACCTTGACTACCTGCAAGTAAAAAAATTGTAAAAAGATGATCATTTACTTCATTAGTTTCTGCAAAACTACTATTTGGGAAAAATGATTTTCTTACAGGATTTCCAGTAAAAACAACTTTCTTTCTCTTCTTGAAGCTTTCTTTGCCAGTTTCAAAAGCGACAAAAATCTTGTTAACAAAATACTGCAACAGTTTATTCGAGAGTCCGATTACAACATTTTGCTCGTGTATGAAAGTCTTTGCCCCATATAATTTACCTGCAATTATTACAGGAACACAGACATATCCACCAGTTCCAATTACAATATCAGGCTTAAACGACTTCATGATTTTAAGTGCGCTAACGACTCCCCTAGTAACTCTCGTTATTGTTTTGAAGGCTTCAATCGGGTTGACTACATCAAAGTACCTTGAGTCGACCATCTTGAAATCATAACCGTATTCAGGGACTATATCACTCTCAATGCCAATGTGACTGCCTATATAAAGCATGTTTGTATTTTCGTCTCTCAACATGAATTCATCTGCAATAGTCAATGCTGGATAAATATGTCCTCCTGAACCGCCTCCTGTTACAATTACATTCATTTATGCCCCTCTATCTATTTACCTATCCGTAAACTTCGATACATTTTGTACAATCCCTATAGCGGCGAAGAACACAACCATCGCATTACTACCACTGCTAATAAATGGCAAAATAATTCCTGTTGCCGGCATTGAACCTGTTACAGTCGCAATATGAAAAATCACTTGCACTGCAAACATAATTGCAATTCCGCTACAAAGAAGTAGTCCAAATCTATCTTTTGCACTTACGGCTACAATGAATATCCTGTAAACTAAATACGAATACATCAGTAATACCGAGATTGTCCCAATTAAACCAAATTCCTCTCCGATAACAGCAAAGATAAAGTCATTATCGGCATCTGGTAAGTACAAGTACGAAAATATTCCTTGTCCTAGTCCGCTGCCCAAAATTCCACCTGAACCCATCGCGTATAAAGATCTGACGACTTGCATTCCATCACCCAAAGGATCTTGGAAAGGATCAGCAAAACTAGTAAGTCTACTGATTTGATATGGTTCTAAGAAAAACATTAAAACAATTATTGCCATTCCTATGCCGAATGCACCACCGATCGATATTATTTTCCAGTTTAGTCCAGCTACAAACATCATTCCAACAATGATGGAAACTACAATAATCGCAGTAGATAAGTTTGGTTGCATAAAGATCAATCCACCATACACGACCAAAAGCACTACACACGGCAGCATTCCCTCTTGTTTATTTATACTCTGCTGATCATCGCTTAGAATTGCTGAAATGTATATTATACACGCAATTTTTGCAAGCTCTCCAGGCATTATCGTAAAACCTAACAATATTATAGCCCTTTGCACACCATATCCAGAAGTCCCTTCGATGAGCAGGGTAATCAATAAAAGCACCCCTACAGAAACTGCAATTATCAATGCGAACTTCTTCAAGTAATCATACTTAAAATGGGTCATAAAAATCATGACTCCCAGACCAAGCATAAATGTCATTATATGAGACAAAAGGCTGCTATATGGATTCCATCCTGAATTAATTGCAACATAATAGCTTGCACTGAATGAAAAAAGAATTCCTATAACAGATATAATAATAGTAATTACCATAATTTGAAAATCAACACTATGGCCATTTTTTTTAATTCGCCCTTGAATCATCTATACACCATATCTTATAATACAATTCTTGAAGTGTTTACCTCTTTGCTCGTAATTTTCATACATATCAAAGCTAGCACACGCGGGAGAAAGCAAGATATTATCCCCCTCTACTGCTATCGACGAAGCATATTCGACGCTATCCTCTAGGTCCTTATGGATAGTTACATTAGCATACTTTTGCTTGTTTGCTTCGACATGTATTATTTCCTTATCTCTTCCGAATAGTACTAAGTGTTTTACTTGCCCTTTGAATCCAGTAATTAGCTTCTTAAAATCTTGGTCTTTGCCATCTCCTCCCGCAATCAAAATAATATTGTTATTTAGAGTATTAATAGCGGTTAATGTTGAATCTATATTGGTTCCTTTGGAGTCATTATAGTACTTGACTCCATTTGATTCTCCACAATATTCAATTCTGTGTTCAACACCTCTAAATTCGCGGATTGCTTCCCTAATAATATCCTTATCTACGCCAGAGAAGTAAGAAATTGCAGCTGCTGCCAGACAATTTTCTAGATTATGCTCTCCCAACAGATTAATATCATCTATTCCCATGATTTCTTCTACAAGTCCACTTTCATTTTTTACTAGTATTTTTGAATCTTTAACGAAAACACCTAATTGCAATTCCTTGTTTTTACTAAAGAATACTACTTTCGAGTTTACTTTTTTGTGAAGTTTTCGCACCTTGGAATCATCATAATTCAACACGAGATAATCGCTAGTGCTTTGATTCATAAATACTTTTGACTTCTCACTTATATACTTTTTCATATCACCATGTCTGTCTAGGTGATCAGGAGAAAAATTCAAAATAGCGGATATATTAGGTTTAAAATATTTGATAGTTTCAAGTTGGAAACTACTTACTTCTGTAACAAACCAATCTGTACTTTTTGAATCGACTGAATTCAATATTATTGGAGCGCCAATATTGCCAACGACATTAGTCTTTCGATCTGACTTTTTAAATATCTCACCCACTAGAGTCGTGGTCGTAGTCTTGCCATTAGTTCCTGTAATAGCAACATAATTGCCTTCACCTATTCTAAAAGCTAATTCTAATTCCCCAATTATTTCAACATTGGAATTCATAGCCTCTTGAACGAATGGAACATTAATGCTCACCCCCGGACTCAGAACTATCATATCAAACTTCGATATGTCAGAAGGAGTTTCATTGAAGTAACAGTCGATGTTCTTTGATTTTATATATAACAATAGTTGTCCATCAACTTTATCAATGCTCTTAGCGTCCTGAATAGATACATCTACATTCAAACTATGCAATGTTTCCATTACAGATAGGCCAGACTTTCCAATTCCAACTACAAGGATTTTCTTTTTTAATATATTTTGAATATTTAACTCGTTCACTTTACTTACCTCATATTATGAAATATGCACATACACAGCAAAGCAGGGCAAAAAGATAAAACATCAAAACGACGCTTTTTTCACTCATACCCGATAACTCAAAATGATGATGTATAGGTGCCATCTTGAATACTCTTTTTTTCGTTTTCTTAAAATATAGAACTTGAATAATTACAGAAAGTGCTTCAATTACATATATTAACCCAGCAAAAATAAGTATGAATTCGATTTTCATAATTATTGCTGCCGTAGCAAGCGCACCACCTAGCGCCATAGATCCTGTGTCTCCCATGAATATCTTTGCGGGATATTTATTAAAAAACAAAAATCCGATACATGCACCAGCAACCGCAGCACAAAAGACTACAGGAGCAAAATGGCCATTTTGCAATCCTACTATAGCGAGGAATATTGCGACTATCGAACTGACACCGGCTGCGAGTCCATCCAATCCGTCGGTTAAATTTACACTGTTGGTCATAGCCAGCAAAACAAATATTATGAAAGGAATGTAAAAATACCCAAAATCCAAGTAGCCGGCTTGATAAAAAGGAATCCAGACCTCGCTACCATATACAAAGAAGCAATATACAGCAAGTATCAGTGAAAATGCCAATTGCATGACAATCTTCTGCCATGCTCTGAATCCCAAATTTTGCTTTTTCTTGACTTTTAGACTGTCGTCAATATATCCTACCATTGCGAATAGTAACGTCATCGCCACTAGCATCGCTGTTTCCCACGTAATTATGTTTAGGACTAACGATCCCATAATTAATGATATGATTATAGGAATACCCCCCATAGTAGGTGTTCCCGATTTCTTATGATGCGACTGTGGACCATCTTTTTTTATAAATTGCTTCACCTGTCTATTTTTGAGAATCGGTATAAAGGAATGTGTTAAAACGGATGAAATCATCGTCGTCAACACAACCGTCAATACGATAGTAAAATAGTTTATTTGCATTTTCTCACCTTCTTAATATATTCCGACAACTTATCTACTTGTATTCCTCGTGAGCCTTTGAGCATTATCAAATCACCATCTTTTATTACAGATTCGATTTCACATATTGCATCTTCAGGTGTGTCAAAAGAATATGTTTGGATAATAGGATTGCTCTTACTTGCACTTCGTGCAATAAATTGAGCTAGTTTGCCAATAGTTACGAGCACTTGCACTCCGGAATTTGCCACATATTCCCCTACAGTCTCGTGATGCTTAATCTCATCGTCTCCAAGTTCATACATATCTCCTAGCACAGCGACTCGCCTATCGGCGCTACTATGTACGAGTGTATCGATTGCAGACATCATAGACTGTGGAGCAGCATTATATGTATCGTCAATCATTCTAATAGTATCACTTTTGTAGACATCTAATCTCTTTGAAGTTATTTCCAAAGTCTTCAGCGCTTCTATAGCATGTTCGATGGAAATGTCTAGTTGAATCCCCACCGCGATTGCAAGCGTCGCATTTGTAGCATTATGCATTCCGGCTAAATCCATATCGATGTTGTATTCTTTTCCTGCATAATCGACCGAAAAATCTATTCCATCGATGCCATGATCGGCAGATTTTACAATTGGAAATTCGCTATCTTTGCTACATGTAGTGACGATTTTGTACGACTCGTTTTTATCCATATCTAACATATCAGATAATCTATTTATAATCAATATATTTTCATTGCTAAAGTGCTTAGTGACCTTCAATTTTTCATTTCTTATATTCTCTCTACTCTCAAAAGTTTTCAAATGGGAAATTCCAATATTAGTGACCACAGCAATATCAGGTTTTACGATATCGACTAAGACATCCATTTCTCCAACTCTATCGATTCCAAATTCAATTACAGCGACTTCTACATCTTCATCAAAAGATAAAATAGATAATGGTACGCCGTATGCATTATTGAAGTTACCCTGCGTGCGACACGTCTTATATTTGCTACTTGCAACTGCATATATCAAATCTCTACACGTAGTTTTCCCTACACTACCAGTTACTACTACCTTCTTAGCATCGAGCGATTCTATGTAGTATTTTGATAAGTCTTGCAGTGCTTTCAGAGTGTCGTCTACTAACATTATATTTATACTACTATTAGAGAGGAGATTCTTCACTTTTGCCTCGTTTGATACGATTACAACTTTACATCCCGATTCTATCACACTATCTAAGTAATCATGGCCGTCATTTACTTGACCTACAATTGCAAAAAAAGCTGTTTTCTCATTAACTTTCCTTGAATCTATAGATACCGAATTGCAGTAATTACTCGCACTGTTAACAAGATTTCTTCCTTGTATTATT
>CAYJGJ010000027.1:0-1160 GCA_964370025.1 uncultured Oscillospiraceae bacterium | reverse complement strand
ATATCTTTTTCAAAACGATCTCCTTTGTAGTTATATATATTCTATATGTTAAAATTATTAAGTTCATACGCCGCGTTTATTATAAAAAATGCACTATTACTTATGAAAACAATACGATTTGATTTCTAATAATAATGCATTTTATTTATAATCAATTTAAGTGTTAGCTATCTGGATTAATTGCGTAATATTGTAAGATTTTCTCAACTAAATCTAATGTAGGAGGCATCGCAGCTACACCGCCACCTTGTCCGTACTGAGGATTATCTACAATATATAATATCGCTACTTGAGGATCTTCCATCGGGGCTAAACATATAAACGATGAATATAATTCGTTAGAATACGAGTCCTGATAAACTTTTTGAGCGCTCCCAGTTTTACCTCCGACTGTGTATACCGACGAGTTGTTTCCTGATTGCTCTACAGTTTTCACCATCATGTCCTTGACCATATCAATAGTTTCATTTGATACAGTTTGTCTCACTATGTTAGGCTCATAGGTTTCTACCATGTTTCCATCGGCATCTTGCAACCCCATTACAATCCTTGGCTCCATCAGATATCCATCGTTTCCAAGCGACGATATAGCGGTAATCAATTGCAATGGCGTAATCGATATACCGTGACCAAATCCCATCGTAGCAAGTTCTACAGGGCCAATATTTTCTGGCTCATGCACTATAGAGCCAGATTCAGATGGCAAATCTATTCCTGTTTTTTCGGTGAAGCCAAATTTTTCTAGATATCCATAGAATGCTTCATCTCCGATCATTGTTGCCATTTCTATGTGTGCTGGATTGCACGAATTGGCTAGTGCTTCAGATAAAGTCTGAGTGCCATGGCCGTCATGCCAACAGCTAATTACATAGTCATAAACTTCTTTTTCACCTGAGCAATAAAAAGACGAATTTAGATTAACAAGAGATTCTTCCAATGCAGAAGCAACCGTTATCAACTTCAAAGTCGATCCGGGCTCATATACTTCACTAATCAAGGGATTCCCCCAAAGCGAATACAAGTACTCACTTTGTTCTGTTTGACTCATCGCATCAAACATTGCAGTAAGTTCAGTGTCTGAGCTACTTATCGAATCGGGAGCATTAGGATCAAACGATGGAGTATTACCCATCCCCAATATATCTCCGGTTTCCGGATCC
>CAYJGJ010000026.1:0-20690 GCA_964370025.1 uncultured Oscillospiraceae bacterium | reverse complement strand
AATTCTCTTATAGAGATGATGCCACAAGGTCTAATTCTAACAGATGTCGTTGGTAATATATATGCATCGAATCGAAAAGCATATGTTGTATTAGAAAAAATAACCGATGTATTGATAGGATTTAATATATTTGAAATATTACCAGAAATGCGTGCTAAACAAGAAGAAAATGAGGATTTACTTAGAGTAAACAATACCAATATAATTGTTAGTGTTACAGATATAATGGTGCAGGATCAATTAAACGGTTATGTATATACAATAGATCGCTTTGAGGAAATGGAGGAAAAGCAGCATGGACTCAGGGCGCGACTTAGCCAAATGGAGCATGGTGCAAGGTATCGATTCAAAGATATAGTGGGAAAAAGCGATGTGATTCAACAAGCTGTTGTGATAGCAAAGAGAATGGCTCGCTCGGATTCATCGATATTGATTAATGGAGAGAGTGGAACTGGAAAAGAAGTTTTTGCACAAAGCATACACAATGAATCTAAAAGAGCTCGATATAATTTTGTGGCGCTGAACTGTGCATCAATTCCCGAAAACTTGCTTGAAAGTGAAATGTTTGGGTATGAAGAAGGAGCATTTACCGGGGCGAAAAAAGGTGGTAAAATTGGATATTTTGAACTAGCACACAAGGGGACTATTTTTCTAGATGAAATCGGAGAGATGCCATTGTCTCTACAGTCAAAATTGCTTAGAGTAATAGAGGAGCGTAAGTTTGGAAAGGTGGGTTCTCAAAAGGTTGTCGATGTTGACGTACGTATCATCGCAGCTACGAATAGAAATTTATTCCAGATGGTAGAGCAGGGGACTTTTCGCGAAGATTTATATTACAGAATAAATGTTTTGCCAATAACGATACCGCCACTGAGAGAACGAAATGAAGATATACGATTATTGATTGCGCATTTTATGGAACAGCAAGGTGCGGATGTGAAATTTGACTACGAAGCAGAGATCGTGCTAGATTCATATAGCTGGAGGGGGAATGTAAGAGAGCTAAGAAATGTGATAGAATACATTATTAGTTTAGAAAAAGATGTTATATGTTTAAGGGATTTGCTTTTTTTGAGCGTAAAAGAAGATAAAATGGATGTTCGTTTTCCAACCAATGCGATAAACTTAAAGAAGAAGAGTGATCAATCTCTAGTAGCTCAATTTATTTTAAGAGAGGGGCGGTACTTAGACATTCATTGTTTCGTTTTGGATCATTTAATATTAGCAGCAAGAAAAGGGATTAGATTAGGGAGGCGAGCCTTACTTGAAGAATCTATGAAAAGAAAGCAACCATACACAGAGGCGGAACTACGAAGGTCGTTGAGTAAACTATCTGAGTATGGATTTGTAAAAAGTGGTGTTGGCAGAGGTGGAAGTGTTATCACAGATAGCGGCGAAGAGATGTTGGAACAAATTAGATTGCTATTATGATATAGCACATAAAATACAGATTGTTTGGGAGTGCTTTTATGAGAGTTAATAGATAAATGATATATATTTGAAGATGAATTGAACTAAATCAATATATACAGAAAAGAATAATGGGGGTTATGGGCTATTTGAAAACCTGTAACCCCCATTATTTTGCCGAAGAATGTAATAAAGTCAATATATATCGCGTCTTTTTTATTAATATAAGTTGGCACGCAATTTGCATATACTATTCAATATATACTGTTTTAGAATACGCAATTGTTTTGAGAAAGGAAATGATATGGCAAATTTATGGAGCGGTCGTTTTGAAAAGGGCATGGATGAAATTGTAGAAAAATATAATGCATCAATATTATTTGATAAACGCATGTATGAATTTGATATTAAGGGTAGCATCGCACATGTAACGATGCTAGGTGACCAAGGAATTATTAGCGCAGAAGATAAGACGAAAATAATTGAAGGGCTTAATTTAATATTAGAGAAGATAAAAAATAATGAAATAGAGTTTTCAGTTAAACAAGAAGATATACATATGGCGGTTGAGGAAAATCTTATTAAACTGCTACGTGATACAGGAAAAAAACTCCATACAGCAAGAAGCAGAAATGACCAAGGAGTGGTAGATACTAAGATGTACGTTAGGTTTGCTGCGGAGGACATGCTTAGTAAACTGGGTTTTTTGCAACATGTGCTCCTTGAAAAATCTCAAAAATATATAGAATCTATCATGAGTGGTTACACGCACATGCAACACGCTCAACCGGTAACAATAGGATTTCATTTGATGGCATACTTTCAAATGTTTAGACGTGATATGGAGCGATTGCAAGCTGGGTTAGAGCGCATGAATTACTCACCGCTAGGTTCTTGTGCCTTGGCAGGAACTACATTCCCTATCGATCGTCATCAGACAGCATCACTTTTAGGATTTTCGGCACCTACCGAAAATGCTATGGATTCAGTAAGCGATAGGGATTATATGCTTGATTTTCTCGCTTCGGCTTCTATCTCTATGATGCATGTAAGTCGCATATCAGAGGAAATTGTATGGTGGAACAGCCAGGAATTTTCATATATTGAAATAGATGATAGTTTCTGTACAGGTAGTAGCATTATGCCACAAAAAAAGAATCCAGATATTGCTGAACTATTGCGAGGAAAGGTTGGTAGAGTATATGGTGACTTGATGTCGCTACTAACTGTACTGAAGGGTACGCCACTTTCATTTAACAAAGATTTTCAAGAAGACAAAGAGAGTGTTTTTGATGCATATGATACATGGTCCGACTCAGTTGTAATACTTGCTAAAATGTTGGAGAAAAGTGAATTTAGAGTAGATAATATGAGAGCTAATCTCCGAAAAGGGTTCCTGAATGCTACAGATGTTGCGGATAATTTAGTAAGAAATGGAATTGCTTTTAGAGATGCACACGAAATAGTGGGTAAAATGGTAAAATATTGTGAGTTAAACGATAAGGATTTTGACGAACTAAAAGAAGAGGAATTCCCCAAAATTGACAGTAGAATTACTTTTGCTATGATGCCTGATTTGACGATGGAAGGATGTGTTAACGCAAGGACATCGTTTGGTGGAACTGCGCCGAAGGAAGTTGGAAGACAAATTGAAGTTGCTAGGAAATGGCTTGATAATGTCGTGAAGTAGCGGCACTATTTTTTTGAGGATGCATTTTGTGATTCTATTTTGATGAGGAGAAAGTTGTCGTGAGTAATAAACCTATAGCGTTGTCTAAGCACAGTGAATGGAAAGGAAAATTGGAGATCTTA
Organism: uncultured Oscillospiraceae bacterium; assembly: GCA_964370025.1. Taxonomy (GTDB): domain Bacteria; phylum Bacillota; class Clostridia; order Peptostreptococcales; family Anaerovoracaceae; genus CAYJGJ01. The sequence continues at coordinate 17,468 of CAYJGJ010000026.1, read as the reverse complement.
TCCAAAGCGCCAATTAATACGAGGGATGAATTAGCTGTAGCTTATACGCCTGGTGTTGCAGAACCTTGTTTAGAAATACATAAGAATGAAGAGTTGGCATATGATTATACGGGTAAGAATAATCTCGTTGCAGTTATAACAAATGGGACAGCGGTGTTGGGATTGGGAGATATTGGACCATCAGCTTCCATGCCTGTTATGGAAGGAAAGTGTGCTTTGTTTAAGCGTTTCGCTGGAATAGATGCAGTTCCTATTTGCGTCAATTCAAAAAAACCAGACGATTTTATTAGGACAGTTGTGGATATTTCAAAAAGCTTCGGTGGAATTAATCTTGAAGATATATCAGCACCTTCTTGTTTCCAAATAGAAGACGAATTGAAGCAACAGTGCGATATTCCCGTTTTTCATGACGACCAACACGGTACAGCAATTATTACGGCAGCAGGAATTCTAAATGCTATAGAATTAACGAGTAAAGATATAGAAAAAGTAAAAATCATAATAAGTGGTGCGGGAGCAGCAGGAATATCTATCGCAAAGTTGCTTATACAAATGGGATTTACTGACATTGTATTATGTGGTAGCAAGGGAACAATTTATCGAGGAGCGCCCTATAATAGCGTACCTCAAGAAGAAATTTCACACATTACCAATAATCGAAATGTAAAGGGTACAATGGTGGATGTTTTAAATGGTGCAGATATTTTTATAGGGGTATCAAAACCTGGAATTCTTACAGAAGATATGGTACGTTCAATGGCAAAAGATCCGATAATTTTTGCTATGTCGAATCCAGTGCCTGAAATTATGCCAGAAATAGCAAAAAGGGCCGGAGCAGCTGTAATTGGTACAGGACGTTCCGATTTCCCAAATCAAGTGAATAATGTATTAGCATTCCCTGGGATATTTCGAGGTGTATTATCTGTAAGATCCAAAGTTATTACAGATTCCATGAAAGAAGCTGCGGCTAGAGCTATTGCAAATGTAATTCCGCGAAGTGAATTGCATGCGGAATATGCGCTGCCAGATGTTTTCGATGAAAATGTCGTAAATGCAGTTTCTACAGCTGTGGCAAATGAAGCGATTAAGTTAAACCTCAACCGAAAGTGATTTTAGAAATGGACAAGAATAATGCGAATAATAAAGGCAGAGGAACTCATAGCCCCTATAAAGCAACTATGCATTGAAGCATGTTATTACTTGCCATGTGATGTTAAGAATAAAATTGCATATTTTGAAGAGCACGAAGATTTTTCTCGCGCAAAAAGAATACTTAATACAATAATTGAAAATTATAATGTGTCCGAAGATAAAAGTATTCCAATATGCCAAGACACGGGAATGGCTTGTGTTTTTTTAGAAATTGGAAGAGAAGTGTTTTTAGATGGGAATATTGAATCTGCAATAAATGAAGGAGTTCGAAGGGGTTATATAGAAGGGTTTTTAAGAAAATCAATAGTGCGCGACCCGATTCTGCGGCAAAATACAGAAGATAATACACCCGCAATGATATATTATGATTTCGTTGATGGTGATAAACTAAAAATCACGGTTGCTCCTAAGGGATTTGGTAGTGAAAACATGAGCCAAATTAAAATGTTAAGCCCTTCGGATGGTCTTGATGGAATAAAAGAATTTGTATTAAAAGTTGTCGAAGATGCGGGCCCGAATCCTTGTCCTCCAATAACTGTAGGAATAGGGATTGGAGGAAATTTTGATAAAGTTGCGTTACTAGCAAAAAAAGCATTACTTAGAGATATTAACATTCCAAATGAAAACGAGTTTAATGCAAATTTAGAAAAAGAGCTATTGGAAACTATCAATAAAACCGGAATAGGTCCTATGGGATTAGGCGGAAAAACGACAGCACTTGGTGTAAACATTTTGACACTACCTACGCATATTGCAGGATTGCCTGTTGCAGTCAATATAAATTGCCATGTTGCAAGACACCACTGCATTACTTTATAAAATATCGTTTAATTGCTAGTGTAAAATTGATTTTGAACTTGTGTGCGTAGTTCTATAAGTTGTTAGTTCACTTACTTTAAGTGAACTAAATATTGGATTAATAAAATGAAAATAAACATTACAACACCATTATCAGCAGAATGTGTCTCTTCATTAAAGTGTGGGGATAGCGTTTTGCTTTCGGGAATAATATATACCGCAAGAGATGCAGCACACAAACGCCTGATCGAAGGCATTGAAAGCGGCGTGGAACTTCCCTTTGACTTAAAAGATAGTGTTATTTATTATGTTGGACCAACGCCAAAAAGAGAAACACAAGTTATAGGATCTGCTGGACCAACAACAAGTTATCGCATGGATTCATATGCCCCCGGGTTGATAGAGCTTGGGAATAGGGGGATGATTGGTAAGGGAAGAAGGAATAATTCTGTAGTCGCTGCGATGAAAAAGCATAAAGCTGTGTATTTTGGAATCGTCGGCGGCGCCGGCGCATATATATCGCAGTGTATTAAAAAAGCGGAAGTTATCGCATATGAAGACTTGGGCGCGGAAGCTATTTATCGTTTGGAAATTGAAAACTTGCCACTTGATGTGATAATAGATTGTGAAGGTAATAATTTATATGAGATAGGTCCCATACAGTACATAAAACAAAAAGGTGAAGAAAAATGAAAAAAGTTATTGCAATAATAGGAGGAATGGGTCCATTTGCCACTAGTGATTTGTTTGATAAAATTCTTCTTAATGCTGATGCTACTAAAGATCAAGATTTCCCGAGAGTATTGGTAGATTGCAATACAGGAATTGAAGATAGAACTGAGTTCATTTTGAATAGAGGAACAAACCCTCTTAACAAAATAATATCGACGGCTGCTAATCTTCAAAAAATGGGAGCTGACATATTGTGCATGCCATGTAATACTGCACACTATTTTTATGATGATATAGCGTCCAATGTAAAGATCCCAATTATTAATATGATTGAAGAAACGCTGAAATTCATAAAAAATAAAGGTTATGAAAAGATTTTGCTTCTTGCTACAGAAGGAACTGTTAAATCAAAAATATATGAAAAATATAATTCAAATTATAACATTAATATACTAAACATAAATAAAGAAGAGCAGCAAATAGTAAACAACATAATATATGAAGGCGTAAAAGCTGGTCGTGATGATATTGATGTAGCTCCATTATTGAAATTATTAGTAAAATATAAAGCTGCAGGTGTAGAGGGATTTATACTAGGATGTACGGAATTGCCTATACTATTTAAAAAATATAATATTGATTGTTTTACGATTGATCCTACAGTAATTTTAGCAAGAGCAGCTGTAATTTACTCAGGATATGCTGTAAAACAAGAATATTAATAGTAAATTACGAATCATAAAAGAGTATGATAATAATTAGGAAGGGAGGATATTTAATTTATCGCTATTTTTTTATAATATAAGGAGATATTGTAATATGGTAGAGCAAATTATAATAGATTATGGAATTTTATCGTTAATTCCGCCAATATTGGCAGTAATACTTGCTATGTGGACAAAAAACATTTTAGTCTCATTGTTTGTAACTGTATTTGTAGGAGCTACAATGGTAGCGAGTTGGAACCCAATTGTGGGCTTTACCTCAATTATCAAGGTTTATATGTTTGATGCCTTAGGAGATTCAGTAAATACACAAGGATTATTTATGATGGTAGTTATTGGTGGATTTGTTGCATTACTGACTCAATCTGGAGGAGCAAGTGCATTTACTAAGCGTGTAACTAAATTCGTAAATTCCCGTGCAAAATGTGAAACAGGTATTTGGCTAGGAGGTCTTTTTGTATGGTTTACAGACAATGGTAACTCTTTAATCGTTGGACCAATATTTGAAGCATTAGGGGAAAAACTTAAAGTTTCGAGAGAAAAATTCGCTTATATACTAGACTGTACTACTACGCCAATATGTGCAATGATCCCAATCATCGGTTGGGGTGTTTACACAATGAGTTTAATCCAAGTTGAATTAGATGCTGCAAATGTAACTGATACTTCAAGTTGGGAAGTTTTTACACAAGGAATATCCTTTAACTTCTATTCAATACTAACATTATTTATGGCTGGTTTAATGGCGATGACACAGTGGGATTACGGTCCAATGCTTTCAGCACAAAACAGAGCAATGAAGACGGGAAAAACTTTGCGTGATGGTGGTACGCCGATGCGTGATGAAGCTAAAAAAATTGAGTTGCCTAAAGGAGTAGAGCCAAAGTTATATACTGTATTAGTTCCTTTAGCTATCCTATTAATAGTAATGTTTGCATATTTAACAAGTGTAGGATTATGGACAACTAGAGTAGCTGGTTCTGATATAAGAACAGGAATTGCTTCTGGATTCTTATGTGCTACATTTTCTTTAATAATAATATGTATGAAAGAGAAAATATACAAGTTCACAGAATCGCTTAATATCATAATGAATGGTATGAGAAATATGATGTTCATGTGTGTTGTATTAGTTCTTTCGTGGTCTGTATCAGGTGTAATTAGAGCAATGGGAACATCCACATATTTGATAGAATTATCAGAGGGATTTTTAAACCCAGCACTATTGCCAGTTATTACATTCTTAATCGGTGGAGTTATGTCGCTTGCAACAGGTACATCTTGGGGAACAATGGCAATATTGATGCCTATAGTTTTACCAATTGCTATGAACTTTGATGTATCATTACCAATTGTAGCTGCTGCAATAATAAGTGGTAGTGTATTCGGTGATCACTGTTCCGCAATTTCAGATACAACTATGCTTGCATCTATAGGAAGTGCGTCTGACCATATTGACCACTTCAAAACTCAAATACCATATGCTTTAACCGTTGGTGCAATCTCAGTTGTGATGTTCTGGTCAACAGCGTGGGCTTCAAGCATGGTGATATTGCCTGTTTCAGTTGTTGCATTAATAGTTGTAGTATTTATGCTTCACAAACTTTCAGTTGGGAAACAAGGTAAAGTTACACAATCAGCAGTTGGTGAAGAGGGTTAGTAGTATGAATAGTAATAATATTAATTTAGATGAATATCTTTCGAAAGGAATTAAATTGCCGGATATTGATGCAATAAGTGGAGAAAGATGGTTTCCACTAGATTCCAATATTATTGAAGATTTTCCCAAATATTGGGGTGGAGATTGGGGCTGCTCGTCCGAAGTTAACAAATTGAGAGCCGTCTTATTGCGTAGGCCTGGTGCTGAAATAGAAGATTTTGATCATAATGAAGTGCGATTTAGAGAAGCTGTTGATCCAGAAAAATGCAGAAAGCAACACGATGAATTAGCTGACTACTATAGATCGCATGGGATTCAGGTATATTATGTTGAAGAACAGCGTAGTGATAGACCTAATGCGATGTTTGAAAGAGATAATTTATTTATGACACCAGAAGGTGCAATCATCACAAGACTGGCAATGCCTCAACGTAGAGGAGAAGAACGATATACAGCGCAAGCCGTCGCAAAATTAGGAGTTCCAATTGTGAAGACTATTGCGGGAGATGGAATTTTTGAAGGTGCTAACGCAATGTGGGTGGATCGCAAAACAGTAATTTTATCTTTATCCAGTAGAGCGAATCAATCGGGTTATGATCAAATGGAGGCGGAATTAAAACGTCAAGGAGTTACAGATATAATTACTATGCAAATACCATATGGACATGCACATGTCGATGGTCTTTTAAATATTGCAAGTCATGACACTGTAGTATTGCATGCATCGCAAGTTCCATATGTGGTAGTTGAAGCACTTAAGAAAAAGGGTTATCAAATAATAGAAACTCCATCAATGACCGAAACCAAGTATTGCTATGGCACTAACTTTGTTGCAATAGAGCCTGGTCATGTAGTAACTAGTGTTGGCGCTCCAAGAACTGTCGAACTTATGGAAAAAGCTGGAATAAAAGTTGATGTGTTAGACTTATCTGAACTAAACAAGGGAAGAGGCTCTGTTCATTGCATGACCGCATTTTTGAAAAGGGATGATAATTGATACAACTCTATTTCGAATTTTAAAAGCAGAAAAAATAAAAACTGCCGCGTTTATTTTGATAAATGCGGCAGTTTTTTACGTCGGCATATTATTAAGTGATTAGTTTACTGCATCTTTATAATAAATACTATCAGAATATGTACTGTTTCTTATTAACTGTATTGTTAGGAAAGTTAATTGCATAAATATTAAATCCATGATAGAACAAGTGACATGGATAATAGCTACATCAAATTATACTTTTCAAGTTTAGAGTATAGAGTCTTCCTAGAAATTCCAAGTGTGGTCGCAATTTTACTTATGTTATACTTAAAGTCAATAAGTGCGGATGATATTACTTCCTTTTCCAAAGATTCGATTTGTTCTTGTAATGTAGTTGAGTAAGATGCTTTCGGAATTGGAGTTGTTTTAACTCCTTGTTTAAGAATATTAAGCGGTGAATGAGAGTAAGTGAATTCTTCTTTTGCATGCTCGTTTTTAGTAGGGTTAATCAAGTAGTCTGGCAGCATTGAGGGAGTTAAAACAGGATTCTCTGCATAGTTAACGATGTATTCCATCGTGTTTTTAAATTCACGTATGTTTCCTGGCCATGAATATGAATAGAAAAAAGACATTAATTCATCAGATATACCTTCAATGTGTTTATTTAACATTAATTTATAGTTGTTCAAAAAATATTCGGCTAGCAAAGAGATATCATCAAGACGTTCTCTTAGAGGGGGAATAGTAAAGTTAATTATATTAAGTCTGTAATATAGGTCTTTACGGAATTCTCCATTATCTACCTTAATGGATAAGTCTTCATTAGTAGATGTAATAATTCGTACGTCTACATTCTTTTCGTGAGAACTTCCGATTTTTGTTATTGTTCCTGTTTCGAGAGTTCTAAGTAATTTCCCTTGAAGATTATACGGTAGACTATTGACTTCATCGAGAAAAATAGTTCCGCCGTTTGCAACTTCAAACAACCCTGCTTTATCAATAGCACCAGTATAAGCACCTTTCATCGCTCCGAAAAACAAGCTTTCTGCTAGATTTTCGGGAATAGCTGCGCAGTTTTGAACCACAAAGGGCTTGCTTTTTCGCTTGCTATTATTGTGTAGAGTATGTGCAATAAGTTCTTTTCCTGTACCTGTTTCTCCATATATTAGAATGCTTGACTCTCCTTTTGCAAAACGTTTTAAATCTGACAGCTTCTTTAAGAAAACGTCATTGTTTGTGAGAATATGTTGGAAGTCATACTTGGCTGTACTGATAAAATTAATAGGACTTTTTTTGCTCGAAGCAGTGTTATCAGAGAGAGTATCAATTTCATTTGTAAGTGAAATTGCACCAATGACCCCATTTTCATTTAGTAGAGGATATGCAGAATTGATAGATTGGCGTTGTACGCCATCAATGATATATGTTTGATACTCGTTAAATATAGGTTTTTTAAGCTTAATAGATTTAATAACAGTAAACTCGTCTTCTTTTATAAAAGGATAAAGTTCAAAAATTGTACGACCGATAATGTTAGGCACGTTTTTGAGTGATGAGATATTATCGTTGAAGTCTTCATAGTATAATACTTTACCACTAGTGTCGCAGATTAAAATAGAATCAGTGGTAGAAAATAAATTTTTAAAATCTGTATTTTGCATAAGCTAAGCCTTTCTATTGTATGTGAAATGCGAGTAGTAATTATATGCGTGTAAAGGGCGAATAGATATAGCAAAATTATATCGAGAAAAATAATAAAAGTCAATAAAATGTATATAATAGAAACAAATTGCTTATAAAATAAACAATTTGACTATAACTGAAACATATAACTTGCTGGCAAATATCATAGAAAAGGCTTTAACTGTTGAAATATCAACGAATATCAAACATGGCACGCAAATTGCTTTATATAGTAGTATCTAGTATTCATATGTATAGGAGAATTAAATGGAAAAAGTTAAATTAGGCATAATTGGATTAAATTATGATACTGAAGCAGGAAGAGGATGGCCGGGCGCAAGATACGCTCCTGATAGCATTAGAAAAGCTATGGCAGGAATAATGAATAGAATGGAAGACGGGTTTTTATTCGACGTAAACAATAATAAGCTTATTGATTATAACCAGTTCGAAATTAAAGACTTTGGAAATGTAGATAATATTGCTAGATATAATCATGAAAGATCGTTAGATGAAATGACTCAAGAGATTGACAAGATATATGCAGAAGGATATATTCCAATAATACTAGGTGGAGATCATTCTGTTTCTAATGCGAGCTTCCGCGCTATGGCTAATGCAATAGACGGCCAGTTGGGTATAATTGATCTGGACGCTCACTTGGATATCAAATTTGATTCAATTGCGCAAGGGAGATACTCTGGTAGTAGTCAAATAAGAAGAGCAATTGAGACAGATAGATTTAAGGCTACTAATATTGTCGAAATAGGACCGAGAGGATATAATTATCCTGAACACTATACATTTATAAAGGAAAGTGGGCTGACAATTATTACGCCGATGCAAGTGTTCGAAGAAGGCGCGGATAAAATTGCAGACAGGGCACTTGAAATCGCTCGCAATAACACCAATGGCATATTCATGACAGTTGATATTGACGCATTAGATATGGCATATGCGCTCGGATCAGGCGGACAAGAGCCCGCTGGACTTAATCACTTCCAAGTATCTAAGATTATAAGAAAGTGTGCGCCATACCTGAGGGGAATAGACTTCGTAGAGGTAAATCCTATGACAGACCATAGAGAATTGACGAGTCATGTATGCGCGAACCTAATATTAGACTATATCGCAGGTGTATATGATGGAATTGAATCGCTACAAAATACCCTTTAGAAAAAGGAGGAAGTATGAAATACGTATATAGGTTAAATGAATATATAATAAAATTAGAAGAAATAGTCCTTGCATCAGCGATTCTAGCCATGGCCGCTACACTCTCAATTAATGCGATTGGACGAACATTTTTTAACCAGGGAATAATATCTTCGGAAGAAATAGGGCAACATTTAATAGTCGTGGTTACGTTTATTGGGCTGAGTTATTGCATTAAGAACGGTAGGCACATAAGCATGTTAGTTATCTTTGATTTTTTACCACCTAAGTTTAAAAAGGTAGTAGCATTAATCATTACAGGAGTTACAGCTCTAGCAATGGGAATATTGAGCTATATTTCAATTGATTATATTTTCTTGGCGCAAGAATCAGGTAAAGTTACTACATCTTTAAGGATTCCGACATTTTATATCATTGCTATAGTTGCTGTCGGTTTTATTCTTGCAACCTTGGAGTATGTATTGTTATTTATAAAAAATATTAGTAATAAAGATGTGTATCTCGAATTAGATAAGCCGTATGTGGCAGAAATAGGAGGCCAAAAATGATGTTGATTGTTTTAGGGATTGTTCTATTTACCTGTCTGATACTAGGATTTCCAATGTTTATGTCTATGGTATTAGGTGCAATGGTGTCGGTGCTAATGTTTTTAACAACATTACATCCTAGTATTATAGTTCAACAACTTATGAGTGGAGTTCAAACGAGTGCGTTACTTGCAATTCCATTGTTTATTTTCGCAGCAGATATAATGAGCTCTGGCAATACTGCAAAAAGACTAGTAAATTTGATGCAAGCTTTCATTGGGCATATTTACGGCGGACTAGGCGCTACTATGGTTGGAACTTGCACCCTGTTCGGTGCAATATCCGGATCTACGCAAGCCACTGTGGTTGCTATTGGAAAAACAATGCGAGGAAGCATGTTAGAAGCAGGATACAGAGATCAAGATGTAAATGGTTTAATAGCTACATCCGCCAATATTGCAATGTTTATACCGCCTAGTGTCACCATGATTATGTATTGTGTAGTAACCGGGTCATCTGTTGGAGAGATGTTTATCGCAGGAATAGGTCCTGGAATTGTACTTGCTATATTATTTTCAATATATTGTTATTTTCAATCAAGAAAATTGAATATCCCAAGATCTCCAAAAACTACTTGGAGAGAAAAAGGTATAGCGTTAAAAGAAGCACTTTTGCCACTTGGATTTCCCGTAATTGTTGTGGGAAGCATATACACTGGATTTGCTAGTCCTACAGAAGCAGCCGCAATATCAGTGCTATATGCATTTGTGTTAGAATTTGTAATCTATAGAACTTTGAAGATAAAAGATATTGGAAAAATTGCATTATCGACTGGAGCAGTTACCGCAACTTTATTCATTTTGTTATCTTGTGGGCAAATTTTCTCGCTTGTTTTAACATATGCAAATGTCCCACAAATGCTGACAGCTGGAATATTGGGGACAGATCCATCACAGGTGACAATTTTATTAAGTGTAACATTGTTCTTCTTCATAGCATGCATGTTTGTAGATCCGTTAGTTGCAATAGTAGTTATTACACCAATGTTCTTTGCGCCGGCAATGGCAGCAGGAATAGATCCTATATGGTTAGGTATAATAATTACATTACAAACTACACTCGGGTCGATTTCACCACCATTTGGATGTAATATATTTACTGCATGTGCAGCTTTCGATGTTCCATATACTCGAGTTGTAAAGGGGTTACCACCATATTTAATCATCTTAGTAATACTGTCAATACTATTGATATTTTTTCCAGAAGTAATCACATACTATAGATTATTTTTGTAAATTTTATAAAAAACTTTGATTAGGAGGAAAGAAAATGAAAAAAGTTATTATTTTAATGTTAACAGTTGTTATGGTATTATCGTTAGCGTCATGTGGAGGAGAGTCCACAGAAGGGGATGTAAAAGTATGGAGGCTTGCTCATACAGAAGCACAAGATACAATGTATGATATGTGGGCAAATAAATTTTCAGAGCTTGTTTTTGAAAAATCTAATGGAACTATCCAAATTGATGTTTATCCTGTAGGAGCTCTTGGAGATTCAGCAACGCAAACAGAAATGATCCAAAATGGTGGTATTGAAATATGTATACTAGCATCAGGGGACGTTGGAAGTACTTTCCCAGAAACACAAGCTCTATCGCTAAACTTCTTATTCAGTGATAGAGATGAAGTAAATGCAGCTGTTTTAGAAGATGGTGAGGCTGTTAAAGCGCTTAATGAAAGTTTTACATCAAAAGGAATTCATGTATATGATTGGTTTAGTTTAGGAAATATGCAATGGACGAGCAATAAGCCACTTGAAACAGTTGATGATTTCGAAGGTTTTAAAATGAGAATTATGAACACTCCGTTAATTGCAGAAAACTATATAGCATTTGGCGCAAGCCCTACACCAGTTCCTTTTATGGAAACATATAGTGCATTACAGTTGACAACAGTAGATGGAACAGAACAACCTTTAAACGCTATTCAAGAAATGAAATTCTATGAAGTACAAGATTATATTACAATGTCTAACCATGCACAAATGGCAAGTTTCGTTGCATTTAATAAGGCATTTTATGATAGTCTAACAGACGAAGAAAAAGAAATAATTGAGAGCGTTAAGGAAGAAATGCAAGCATTCGCACTAGAGTCGCTAATCACAGTGCAAGACGAAAAATTCGACATGATAATGGAAGTTAAACCTGAAATGGAAGTTATCGAATTGACTGATGCACAAAGAGAAGAATTTGTGAATGCAAGTTTACCTGTTAGGGATATGATAGTTGATTTAGCAGGGGAAGAAGGTAAAACAATCCTTGACCTTGTAATTGCAGATATAGAGAAATACGAGGCAGAAATTGCAGAGTAAGAGAGTTAATTATCTCGAGTAAATATAAAATTAATGTTATAATAATGTAAAATAAGAGCAGTAGAAAACTGCTCTTATTTTATAAATTTGTGAATTAGGTGCGAGCAGAAGAATAATTTATTCCATAAACTATAATTTTTATAATATGGAGATTTATTATATTTGCGATAAGGTATCAAGAATTTGATTATGTAGAGAGGAATAAAAATCATGTCTGAGTTACGTCGACCAGAACTTGAAGTGAGCATAAAAAAAGCAAAAAGAGATGAAGTGAGAGTCAAAAAGGAATTTAATCGTGTACGTGGTGAAAATTTAGTAAAACAGCTAGAAAAAAAACTGTATAATGCGTACTATTGCGATGATAAAGAAGCAGCGGCAAAACTTGTTTATGACTTGATTCCTAAAGATAGTATTATAGGAGTAGGCGATTCGCATAGTTTTTATTCCCTAGAGATGGAAGATGATTTAAAGGCGAAAAACTGCAAGTTAATACCAAATGTAGCTGCGTTAAATCTGCATGGATATGAACTTCCGAATGGAGAGGATTTCGGATATGTGAAAGCTCCAACACGAGAAGCCGCTAGAGATATTCTTGCGGATTATCTTACGAGCGATGTGTTCGTGTTAAGTGCAAATGCGATCACTGCAAGGGGTGAAATTGTAAATGTTGATGGAGTGGGAAATAGAATTGCAGGAAGTTTGTACGGTGCAGATCGTATAATAATGATAATAGGCGTAAATAAAATTGTTAAAGATGAGAAAGCTGCTAGGGAACGTATTGAAATGATAGCAGCTCCAATGAATAATATAAAGTATAACCAAACATGTACAAGTGTGAATTCAGGGGTATGTAGTCATTGCGTGAAAGTTGAGAGTATATGTAATATTACCTGTATTTTGCATCAATGTCCAACAGAATCGGATTACCATGTTATTATTGTAGGAGAGGAATTGGGATTTTAGAGAGTTAATCCTTTGTAAATAACAACCTTTTATAAAAAAGTAGAAATATAGATATTTTTCATGTAAATTTAAACAATGATAATTGAATATTGTATTTGTCCGAAATAATCACAAAGGAGATTCCTGATGTATACTGATAAATTAGAATATGAAGATATTAAAAAGGCCTACGAAATAGTAAAAGCCCATGTTCCCATGACGCCGCTAGTCAAATCGCTAACCCTTAATTCGAGTGAAAGGACAGTTTATTTTAAACTTGAAACTATGCAACCCGTGAAGAGTTTTAAGATAAGGGGTGCATTGAACAACATATCGAATAGGAGCGACGAGGAAAAAAAGAATGGGGTATACACTGTGTCTACAGGAAATCATGGCAGCGCAGTAAGTTATGCAGCACGACTATTGGGAGTCAAAAAGGCTGTCATAGTCGTTCCAAATAATGCTGCAGCGGCAAAGGTCGAAAGAATAAAAAACTTTGGCGGAGTGCCGATGTTTTTAGGTGAGACATATGATGAGGCTAGGAATCAATCGAAAGAGGCTATGAAAGACAAGGAGATGGCCTTTATTGATGGCGGATATTCTGACAGATATACATATGCTGGGCAGGGAACAATTGGAATTGAAATATTAGAACAACTTGAAAATGTGGATTCCATTTTGGTGCCAGTGGGTAGTGGTGGAATGATTACGGGAATTGCTGTCGCCGCTAAAAGCATCAAGCCATCTATAAAGATAATCTCAGTGCAAACCGAGGCAAGTAAAGCACTGACGGAATCGATTAAAGATAATAAGCAATATAGAAACTATCCGTATGGTCCATCTGTATGCGATGCATTGGTAGGTGGAATCGGAGAACGTTCATTTGCAATGCACAAGGAATGCATCGACATAAAAATAAATGTTACAGAAGAATCAATAATTAAAGCATTTAAGCACATGGTGCTAGAGGAAAAAATAGTTGCAGAAGCGAGTAGCGCAGTGTGTATTGCAGCATTGATGGAACACTCGGAAAACATTCCCGAAGGGAATGTAGTGTGTGTTGTTAGCGGAGCGAACATTGGTAAGGATACGATATTAGAACTACTAAAAAAATAGCTAGCTCATCTTGTGTGCTAGCTATTATGAAATCTCAGATCGGGGGGCATGCTTGTTATGTCCTCTCAATCATTACTTTTATTATTTCTCGGTCTGTTTCGTACATTCCTTTTTTGCCTATATGCCCGACGTTTTGAATAGTATTTTCAACTCCTTTTGCTATAATGCCGTCTCCACCGAAAAATTGTTGTCCATTTTGATACATTTCATATCCTAAGATCCCCGCGTCTACAGCTGTTGCAATTTTTGCAGCACATGAAGATTTTGCTCCATCACAAATCATACCCGATGCAATCGCAAGTGTATTCACTATCGCATGAGATACCTCGTTATAATCACCACCTTTCAACAACGCTATTCCGGCGGATGATCCCGCTCCCGCGCTTACTACACCACAAAATGCAGATAATCTTCCAATGTAGGTTTTTTGATAAATAGTTGTGAGATTCGAAAGGACTAATGCTCTAATAAGTTCTTTTCGGCTTTTGTTAAGTTCTTTTGCGTATACGATAACAGGCAAAGAGGCTGTTACTCCTTGATTTCCGCTCCCTGAATTAATTACTACAGGTAGGCTGCACCCATTCATTCTTGCATCAGACGCCGCGGCTGCAGTAGCTTTTGCTTTGTTTCCGATATTATCACCTGCGGATTTCATCAAAACTTTACCGATATTTGCACCATAATTTTCATTAAGTCCGGCCTCGGCAATAGCAGTATTGAATTCAATTTGTTGATTAATTAAAATCTCGACATCAGATATATCTGCAATTTTCGAAAACTCAAAGATTTCTTCCATGGAAAGTAGTGAATAGTCCGTATCTTCTTCTTGTTTTCCTAAACTGTCTCTTTTATCTAATTTTACATCGCCGTTTTTAGAAAGGTATACGACATTTGTGTGTTCTTCTGCTATCTGTACCAATGCACTAGCATTTTCTAAGACCACCTCTATTAAAATATTTAAAACAATCTCATCCTCTGTAGGCGTGATGTTGATAGGTACATTCTTGAGAATTTTTTTCATTACTTCGATATCAGGAGTTTGTATCTCTGATAAAACTTGAAGGGCCATGCTACTGCGTCCGCCTGCAAGACCAATTGCAACAGCGGCCTCGATTCCTTTTTGTCCATCTGTGTTCGGCACAATTACACTTTTTACATTTTTAATTACGTTAGGACTAATGTGCACATTTATTTCTTTAATTTTGTCATAGGAATAATCATCTTCCAGAAGTTCCTTGCAAATTGAAGCGCAATATGCCAATGCAATAGGTTCTGTGCATCCCATTACAGGAATAAGCTCTTTGTTTAAAATTCGAATATAGCTTTGGTATTTTTCATCGTTTTTTATCATTGTGAAAATGAATCCTTTCGAATATAAGGTATGAGAAGATTAGTCATTTTAAAACTCTATTATCATATTATTCCACTGGGCTCCACCATGATTAGACTCCGATGGGCCAAGATTTACAAAACCGAATTTTTCGTAGTATTTTATCAGATAATCTTTGCAAGCAAGTGTGCATCCTTTTCTTCCATTTGTTTTTGCATCTTCTACTAATGCGTTCATCATCATTTCGCCAATCCCTTGCCGTCTGTAATCTGGTAAAGTGTTAATGCCAAAAATCGACTGCCACATTCCGTTTTCGTCGTGATAAGTCTCGTGTTCGTACATTTCATCGGAAATGACGCTTTCATTAATAACAGGGCCATTAATGAATCCTATAATTTTAGAATTCGCCTTATCCTCAACTACCCAAAAATGGTTAGAGTAGGCCTTGAGTCGCTTTTCTATTTGAGACCTTGTTGCAGCTTCTTTGGGTGGAAAGCACTCGCTTTCTATAAAAGTCAATGAATCCAAATCCTCAATTGTAGCATTTCTAATTTCCATAATTTCTCCTTCTGTGTTCTTCAGCAATATTTTTATTCCAACACCTCAATCGTTGCAGTTTGATTTTCATCGTCTATGCGGATTTTTACATTGAGCATTTTCTCTAGGTCTTCTATACTAAAACCTCTCCCTGCTACGGTGCCATTGTTCCTCTCTCCGTTATCATCGAGTTCTATGTCTTGACCGTTTTTAGTGAGGGTGAAGTCTTTGTAGTATCCGTCATCTCTTTCGAGTTCGGCATAAAACAAGTCTCCCCCGATGTTCCACCGGGCGATATAGTCGCTACTTTCATATTGGCCACCGAGCGATTCTACTAAAAACTTAAATATTCCCTTTTCGAAGTAGTTGAAATCCTCGTCAGATTCTTGGCAAGGGTCGAGATTTTCCATATAGTATTTTTCAGTTTCTATATCATAGTTGAACGTGAATGAAAATTCCTCATGGAACAATTCTTCATTAGTAACAGTCAGATGTTGTGATGGATATTGTGCAAGTATCTCATCTGGAAGAGTGTATTTTGCTTCATCATCTTCCTTAATCTCGTATACGATAGCGCGCTCTATCGTTTCATATATCTCATGTTCATCTAATCTCTGATTTTCAAAATTCGACAGTTGTATTCTCGTCACAGTATAGGTGCTGTCGGTGTACCAATCTTGCGCAAGATATTCGTATTTCATTGCATTAGGCCTTACACTGATACTAATTCTGTAAGTATCTATGTTAGAATCCGACATCGAATAATTTTCATTGTATTCCAGTCCGACGATAGAATCTAACTTGTACAAAAACTCAGCAGCTTCGTCGATTTTATCCATATTCTCAATTATTACTTGTATATTTCCATCTTCGAATAATACTCTGATATCTGACTGCGAAATCAATTTGGCAATCTCACTTTTTTTAGATGTAATTTTCCTTTCAATGTAATCGTTGTTAATAATTTTTTCGTAAAAAACAGTTTCACTTCCGAGAAAATAGACATTGTCTGAGTAGTTGTAAATAGAAAAAGCCATTCCATATTTATCTTCGAAAATATATTCATGCATTTCGATTTCGTCGGCTTCGTCATGCGTGTATTCAAGTTTGTCAATCAAGTCGATATCTTCTCCGAATAGATCGTATGCATAGTCCATAACCTCGCCTTTTGAGTAGTAGACAGGATTAAAGGAACATGCTGTAAAAAATGCAAGTAACAAGATAATTATTATACAAAGAACAGTTTTCTTATAGATGCGGGCTTTCATATGTCGTTGTCTCCTAATCTTACATCAGTAGCGTGTAATGTCTATAGTTTAATTATATAATACATTTGATGTGCGCTCAACTGTTTGATCGTGTTCTGTTTAATTTGAAAATTAATTAGTGAATAAAAAAAGTCATTCTGCATGGATGCTTTTAAAGAATAACATATAGGCATGTCTACGCTGGATTTGTTCTCATTTTGAGAACAAATCCAGCGCCGTAGTCCTTTAATGTTAAAACATTCTCAAAGTGAGAATGTTTACGTCGCTTTATTCTCATTTTGAGAACAAGGCGACTTGCATTTAATGCAAAATGCTGAAATTTCAATGTTTTGATATTTGGCACGAACTTTGCGTTTCTACAAAAGTATATTATCAGTCGGTAGCAATCAATAGAGCAATAAGCACACTTACTACATTTTTTATACTAAATATTGCATGAAGTTACCAATTATAGTCATTTTTTAGATAGGAGAAAAACATGAATCTAGAAGAAAAGAAAAAGGGATTTAAGTTTCCCGACACGGCATTATTGC
>CAYJGJ010000025.1:0-20707 GCA_964370025.1 uncultured Oscillospiraceae bacterium | reverse complement strand
GCGTTCATCCAGGCTATTCATAAATCCAAATGTTCTATTTTTAAGAAGTTTAGACATTTTACCGAGCATATCCGCAGCTTCGTCTTCACCAAAAGCTCGTTCAAGAATTGCTTTGGCATATTCAAAGCCACCCTCGGCAACACTTTTTCTAGTAAGACAGAACTTATAAAATTCTTTTAGAGTCTGTTCTCTTTCTTCCAATTCTACATTGCCAAGTTTAGAAACTTCTACTGTAATCTTTCTAATATCGGATTCGTCCAAAAACTTGTATATCTTAGAAGCCTTTTCAGCACCGAGAGTAGTAATAATCGTTGCTGCTTTTCTTCCTGTATTGCCACTGGCCATATTAGATGTATCTGCCATTTACTATTCCCCTCCACCAAGTAATTCATGCAATACCTGAGCCATGATTTCAGGATCATCGTTTGCAAAACCTCTAACTAATTCTTTCAATTCTAGATATTTCCCTGAATTTAGTCCTAGTATTTCATCTAAACCTTCTTCATCGTCTTCATCTATCATAGCGAGTGATTTTTTGCGTTCAGATTCTGCAGCAACTCTTAAATTCTCTTCTTCACGCATAGCCTTGCGTTTACGTCTGTGTTTCAATAAGAATATTATTAAAATAATGAATGCAACTAGTGCTAATATTCCAATCACAATTGCTTGTATTGGATTATTTAATATATCTTGAAGTATTCTATCAAAACCTTGCAGGTATGTTTCTTCATAGAAAGGAGATTTAACTATTGTAATCTTTTCTGCCGTGCCATCCTCATCGATTCCAGCTGCAGTCTGTACTAATTCAATAAGTTCAACAGATGGAACATCGTTTGTAGAGCCCTCTTCTGTATTGATTGCTACCGATACAGAAACATTGTTTAATACGGCCTGATCTGATAAGGCCTGTTCTGTCAACTGGTTGACAAGATATTCGCGAGTTACATCTTCGGTGATTATGTCTCCCGCCCCTTCAGGTAATGTATTGTATTGGGGAATATCCTCGCTATTCTCTTCGGTGCCAGGCACACCGCCTTCTAAATCTTCTTCGCCATAAATTATATATGAATCTTCATACTGAATTATGCCTTGTTTATCATTTTCATCAATTTTTTCTGGTGTTGTATAAGTTATAGATTCGCTTTGTATGTTTTGAACATCTACTATAGCACGAACTGATACTTTTATATTACTATCACCATAAAACGGAGCTAACACGTTGGTTATTTTCGCATTTAACGTGTTTTCAATTCTCGTAGCAACTTCTTCGCCGATGCTTTTTGAATCAGATATCGATGTTTCACTACTTGCAGAAATCGTCATTCCATTGTTATCAAAAACACCTACATCATCTTTGTCCATACCCTGAACAGCTCTTGCAACGAGAAGTTGAATCGCAGCGGCTTGCTCTGAATCCATTACGACACCGGGTTCTAGATCAAGCATTACACTTGCTGTCGCACCTTCCTCATCCTCTTCACTTTGTAAGATATATTTATTTTCCTCAGGCAGTGCAATGGTGACTTTAGCATCGGCTACACCTTCAAAATAACGAATAGTAGCGCCTATTCTATCTTGAAGTTCATAAAGTTGGTAAACTTCTTTCTCCGTAGCAGTCGTCATACCACTTGCATTATTTATATATGTATCATACGTAAATCCGCTTTTGGGATATCCCTCTGTAACCAAAGAAACCCTAACTTGCTCTACAACATCTGTGGGAACCTCAATATCTCCACCTGGAGTGTATTGATAGCTTATGCCATCTTCTTGCAATCTAGCAATAATTTGGTCTGCTTCAGCAGATTCAACACCAGTAAAAAGAACTGCATATCTTCCTTGATTGAGGGCAACTGTGATGCCAACCGCCAATACTATAACCCCAAGAGCTACCGCAATAGCAATTATTTTTTGCCTTTTTGAATATTTGTTTGTCCTATCCTTAGTCTTGATAAAAACATCTTTGGATTTTTGCTTAACATTTGCAAAAGCATTTTTAAGATTAAAAGAGCGTCCTTCTTTGTCCATTTCTTACCTTATTCACCTTATACTCTATAAAACAGTAAAATTAAATGTTAAGCCTAATTAATTCATTATAAGCTTCAACCGCACTATTCCTAAGTTGGACAAGCAGATCAACAGTAAGTTGAGCTTCTGCCGCTGCTATAGAAACAGCATGTGCATCGTCTACTTGACCAGTAGCAAGTAGATATTGTTGTTCATCTAGTGCCCACTGCGCTTGTTTCGCATCTTCTATGGCACTATCGAATATGCCTTTAAATATATTTCCAGATTCCCCATTGTAATCTAATTTACTTGCTTCGCCCAGTGGCTCTAATGGTTGTAACGGGTTAATAAAATTTGTTGTCATTTTCATCACTTCCTTTTACTCATACTTTATTAATTTGATTTCTTATTAAATTAATAAACAAGTAATCATTGATAAACAATTACCGTTGCGTTTTGCTTCTAGTTATTGCCCTTTTATTACTGTTCTCAATCGTGTCAGGTCATCTGTGACAGATTGAATTGCGAATTGATATTGTAACGCTGTTCTTGTCATTTCCATTTGTTCAACATCCATATTCACATTGTTACCATCAGCTTTAGCCTCATCGGTCTTCTGCTCTAGTATAGCAAAGTTATCATTATCGAGAGTTTCTCTAATCTTGTCAAAATCGTTACTTTCTAGCGCAGCATCTAACTCTCTCTTAAAATTCTCCTCAAAAGACAATACACCAGCTTTGTATCCCGGAGTGTCAACATTTGCAATGTTGCTTGAGATTACTGTTTGCCTATCCCATAAATAGTCTAACGATTTTTTCATCATCGATATGGAATTACCAAATATTTCACCCATACAAATTCCCTCCAATTCCACTTATAATCATCTATTATTTTATCATTTTTTTTACCAAATAGCAATTAAAAATACATTATTTATGGATTGATTTCACAAATAAATAATTCACTTGCATTTTTATCGCATCTTATCCCCATTTCGACTCTTTAATATTTAATTATAGCATAAAATACAGTAATTTTCCATTAAATATTTGCGAAAGTGAAAAACTAGATCAAATAAAATTGCCAGTAGCCAGAGAATACTCTGGCTACTGGCAATTTTATTTGATTTATAATATAGAAGACACTCAACTACAACTTGTTAAAACAATGTAGTTGGGTCAGTGTATGCTATGTTGTGTGCTTCTGCAACTTCAGGTCTAGTCAATGCACCTTTATATACATTTAATCCTTCAAGCAATGCCCTGTCATCCTTCATCGCTTTTTCAGCACCTTTATTTGCGATTCTGATTGCATATGGAAGTGTTGCATTAGTAAGCGCCATTGTAGAGGCTCTTGGAACAGCACCTGGCATATTTGCAACAGAGTAATGAACAACACCATGTTTTACAAAATACGGATTATCATGAGTTGTGATTCGGTCTATCGTTTCAACTGACCCACCTTGGTCTATAGCAACGTCAACAATTACAGAACCTTTTTTCATGTTCATAACCATTTCTTCTGTAACTAATCTTGGAGCTTTAGCGCCTGGTATCAATACTGCACCGATTACCAAATCTGCGTTCTTAAGAGATTGGGCGATATTAAACGGATTAGACATCAAAGTAGTAATTTTATTTCCAAAAATATCATCAAAGTATGTTAATCTTTTAATTGAAACATCAAGAATTGCAACGTTAGCACCTAATCCCATTGCCATTTTTGCAGCACTAGTACCGACAACACCACCACCGATAACTACAACATTAGCTCTTTCTACACCGGCTACACCACCGAGAAGCACCCCTCTACCATCATTGATTTTTTCTAACAGGCGTGCACCTACTTGTACTGACATTCTACCAGCAACTTCACTCATAGGAGTTAAAAGAGGAAGTGAACCATCAGGAAGAGTTACTGTTTCATATGCAATTCCAACAATTTTAGACTTTAGCAATGCTTCAGTTTGAGGAGCATCCGGAGCTAAGTGCAAATATGTGAATAGCACTTGATTTTCATGAAATAAATTGTATTCAGCTGCCAATGGCTCTTTTACTTTCATTATCATTTCTGCAGTATCAAATACTTCTTTTGCAGACGATAGTATTTTTGCACCTACTTCTACGTATTCCTCATCCTCGAAACCACTACCTAATCCAGCGCCTTGCTGAATATAAACTTCATGGCCATTTGAAGTCATCTCATACGCACCTGCAGGCGTCAAAGCAACACGGTTTTCAAACGCTTTAATCTCTGTTGGAACTCCAATAATCATAATTACCTCCCTATTTGTTAGTTCATAGCATAATGACTCTATGAACACCATATTTACAAAGCTATAATACATCTCATACATACATCTGTCAACACATATTTTATCTTATTTTTAAATATTTTTTTTCAATGTTAGACACTGAAAACCTACGCTTAAATGCTTGAATTTTCAGGCAATTGCAAAATATATATTTAACTCTAATCGCATTTGTTTTTTTACTCTTCAATTGCGAAATATCAAGCTGGGTTACTTTTGCAAAATTTAAAAATAACAATAAATAATACTTTAAAAATTTCCAAAGGCATAACTAAAAACAATGCCGTTTTATGACAAAAATTTTATTACTTATATACTCCAATTTTATAATTGATTTCACTTGATTATTATTTAGTACTAATGTATATTTATAGTGTATATGCAAACATATGCAATTTGAGAGCTTCTCGTATTTACATATATGTCATACAACCAAGCTTATGTTCTAGGGGCTTAGTGAACAACCCTTATCAATCAAAAGAAAGGAAAACGCACCACTATTATTTATACTAAGCAAATAATGATGGGCACTATTTTAATTATGATTTTTGACTTACTTATAATTTTATTTCTTCTCGTCTCAATATTTGATGGAAGACGCAGAGGTTTTGTTTTGTCATTTGTGAATTTCTCGAGTTTTCTTCTACCATTGATACTTGGATTTGTCTTTACTGGAGCTGTCTCCGAAATAATTAAAGATAATACAAGTCTTTATGAACTACTTCTGGATATGGTGGGAAACAGCCTTGGAAACTCCTTCGATACAAATGGTTTTTACAATGTTGTTCCTGACTTTTTGAAAGAAGGCTTAGAAAACTCTATTGAATTGATCGCAAGCTTTATTCTCACTGTGATTTCTTTCATTATAATAGTATTAATCACCTTGCTAATTCTTTCAATATTCAAAAGAACATTCTCAAAGAAGTATAAAAAGGAAAATACAGGCAAATTTGACTCTTTGCTCGGTGTCATTTTTGGAACTTTCACTGGTGCACTCATTGTCTTGATTATCCTTGCTGTAGCTATTCCAATTGTATCAATTTTAAGTGAAAGTTGGAGCAATACTTTGATGGCGCACATGGATTCATCATTCTTCACAAGCTACATATATCACAATAATCCATTATTCTTATTCCTATCATCACTATTTTAAAACACTTAAAAAATATACTCTTTCCACACTAAAGAGTCTTTGACTCGAGATTTTAATTTAAAAATCAAGACTGGTAATTTTATATATTATATAATGTAATACATAAGTCGTGGAATGTAATAAGATATTAAAAACAACTTACTATGGGAAAGGAATACATATGATTAGCATCGAAAACTCAAGAGAAGAACATTATGATAAAATCTTAAACTTGAATGAACAACTGGTTCATTTTCTATCGCCAATGGATCTTAATAAATATCAGAAAATGATACAAGAAACTGCTATGAACAAAGTTGCACTAGAAGATGATGAAGTAACGGGATTTATGATGGTTTTTTCCGAAGGGAAAAGTTATGACAGCGTAAACTACAAATGGTTTGAACAAAGATATGAAAAGTTTTTATATGTTGATAGAATAGTAATATCTCCTAAACATCACAAAAAAGGTATTGGAAAAAAATTATATGAAGAACTTTTTTCATATGCAAAAAAAATCGGCTATAATATTATCACATGTGAAATAGATATCGAACCACCAAATCCGGGATCACTAAAATTCCATAACAGAATGGGATTCCAAGAAGTAGGGACACAAGAAATAGATAGTAAGGGAAGTAAAAAAGTGGTTTCTCTTCAAATCGCTGAACTATAATAACGCAACTCTTACACTAGTTTTTGAACTATATCATGATTATTCTTTAAAATAAGTAGCTGTATCATTGGATAGTTGAATTTTTTACAAATAGCTTTAAAATAAAAAAGTGCAGTTAAATGTATCCATCTAAAATTGTTAGAATAAATCTAACTTCCAGATAGGAACAATAAAATCTGCACTTTTATTATTTGAGATTAAATACTAAAGCAGGATGTATTAAGCCTCAGCTTGCACAACTTCTTTGCCATTGTAGTAGTTACAATTAGGGCAAACTCTATGTGATAATTTTGGCTCATGACATTGTGGACAAGTAGATAGTCCAGGCAACGATTTTTTCATGTTAGGAGCTCTTCTACTATCTCTTTTTGCTTTAGACGTTTTTCGCTTAGGTACTGCCATTTATTTACACCTCCTCAGTGATTGATTTTTTTTCAAATTCATAACTTCGTTATTATACATTCTATATAGTACGGCTGTCAAGAAGATAATTCCTTAATTGTCTTAATTTTAAACATTTTTTGGAAAAATCTATACAAAACAACAAAATATAGCTATTCAACTATTTGATTTAAGGATTTTCTAGACACTACCTTCTGGGATGATTCACTTGAATTTTCACTTAACACATTATCATTATCATTATCATTATCATTGTCATTATCATTATCATTGTCATTATCATTATCATTAACAATAACATTATCATTAACATCATCATTATCATTAACAATAACATTATCGTTAACATTAACATTATCGTTAACATTATCGTTATCTATAGCAATTTCATCTTTCTGTATACTTTCTTCCAAGTTGTTCTTATCTCCTTCATCGCCATCTGAAACTAGAGACTTATCATCGCAATCTTCTATATTAATAAGAAATTTCTTTTTAAGTCTGATATTGTGTATTTTCAAAATAATAACTAAGAGAAAAAGAACTACAATAATTCCCATTAAGATATAAATAATATTTAAATAATTATCTCTACCTATAGCAGAACTATTACTTGTCTGGATATCAGTCAAATCGACAATTTTCTCTTCTACTGGATCATATATAACAAACCCTACTTCACTATCTTCTTCATATAATTTTTGTAGTCCTTCTTCTACAACAATATACTTCTTGCCGTTCACCTCGGTCGTAGTTACATATTGAAGAGTTTGTTCTTCTTCATCAAGCATATATAAAGAAGTAGATCCTTTCGTATCCATTGCTATCAGTATTGAAATTAATCCGTCATGGCTTTCAAAAACTCGTAGCTCTTGTTCTTCATACATGGCGGTGCTCGCAGTAAACCCATCTGGTAATAACGAATACTGATCTGCATTTTCTACAGTATATGGAATAGTATCAATCAAAATCTCGCTGTGCGGCGATGTATCTCCCTCTGTGTTATCATTTTCACCGCTCTCAGAATCAGAATTTTCTTCCGCTGGAGGGGTCAAAGAATGAAGATCTGGATCCTCATCTGTCAACGGAGTATCGGTATCCGCATTTGCATAAATTAAACCACCAAACCAGGCAAATAATTCATTGGATTGAGGGCAATTGTTATCTAAATTACTAGAAACGGCATTAAGAGGGGTAAAAAGATCCGTTTCGGGATCTCTTAAAATAAAGCCTGATTCTCCCGATGAACTATAAATCATCTCCAATTCAGATTCCACAACAAGATACAATACACCATCCACCATCGTCGTTTCCGCAATTTCAAATGTTTGCTCAGCCACATTATATCTGTATAGTTCTTTCAATCCCTCTTCATTCGTCATTAAAGTCAAAACAATATCGCCGTCTTTATTTATAAAGGCAGGTATTTCTTTATCATTAAACGAAGAAATTCCTGTTTCGAAGCCTTTGGGAATAATCGCTTTATCATATTCTTCTTCTAGCGAAAACTTTTCTCCTACTATAAGAACATCATTTTTTTCCATAATGCTATATGATATATTGTATTTCGCTATGTCTCCATTTTCCGCTGTAACGATTAAAGTTAATCCTTCAGATTCTTCAGTTATTACAGTTGTTCCTGTGCCCTCTACCGTAGATAGTTTACTAGCAGTAAGTGCCGTAACATTTAATTCTGCAATTTCTTTATCAATATATAATGTATAATCAAACACATCTCTAGAAAAATCCGGGGTTAAAATACCTTCAGAGAATTCAATGCTATCAAGAAATGTATTAGAATCTTCTGTAGGTTCTGATGTTGTTGAGCTACCGCTAGAAGTACTGCCGGAACCACTTCCACTATTCCCAGATCCAGTAGATCCGGAAGATGATGGATCTATTACTGTTACAGATGCTGACGATTCGCTTGGAGTTAGAGCTCCCGCATCATCATATATATCTTGTGTAGAAGTAGAAAAGTACGCCGCACCAGGTGCTATGGCACGCAGTGTAAAAGACGCACTTACGGGGGCGTCTCCAAATGGGGCACATACAACGCTACTACCTGCATTGCTTGCACTTGAACCTGACACATACTGAAATTTGCTAGTATCGTACGAAACATAAGTAGTAAATGATGTAGCTTGAGCTGAAACATATACAGTGACAGTGCTTCCTACATTTACTGACCCACTACTAACGGATAATCCCACCCTAGTACTGGCATGTGCTACCTGGCTATTGGCAAACACAACAGTAAATGCCATTACTGTTGCAATTATTATTGTTAATATTTTTTTCATGTAATCCTCTAAAATTTAATTTGACTTTGTCCTAATACGTGCAGTTGAATAGCTCTCGCATCTGCAATTGAAAAACTATCTGAATTATTTATTTTCGCAGCTTCGGCATAGGCGCCCTCTAATTTGTTCGTACCTAACACATCTAGCTGAATCGCACGAGCACCAGAAATTATAACACTTCCAGTTCCTAAGACGTCGCCCTTAATAACTATATCTGCTTCTTTTACCATTGCACCTGAACTATTGAAAAATTGCACGGTCATGCCAGTAGATACCATACCATTTGTAACAGTATTGCCATTTTTATCTATTATTCGGGTTCTTTCACTATCCCAGGTAGAATTACTCGCAAATATATCATCATTACTTATATCCATCATGAATACTTCATATGAAGTATTTTCTTGAACTCCTTTGACATACTCTCCGACAGCGTAATCGGTAGCCGTATATGGTGGCGGGGATTCTCTAGTAATCGTAACTGTATATGTTTGAGAAATTCCCGATGTCGATGTCACAGTAATTGGGATTGAATTAGAACCTACTGCTAGGGATACATTCCCCGCTCCCGAAGTAGTTGCACCACTATTACTCAGCAAAGGTGTAATGTTTACACTGTCTACATAATGTTCAACGGTAGCTGTATACGATGTCGTATATCTGCTAAATGCAGGAGATACAGATGTATTCGTAATGGAAATACCTGTCAAATAATAGTCATTGTTACCTGTAGACGAGGGTTGAACCGACGGCAATTCAGACATATTAGTATACACTGGAATTTTAAATACTAGGGCACTGTCTTTTAAATCTGCATAGCCTTTTGCAACAGATACGGCCTCGCTATCAGCTCCTTCTATATTTGTCATATATTGCATAGTACCCACGTTGCTTAATCCATTCATTACATTCCACTTTTTCAGATATGTAGTATGTTGATTCCTATCTACATAATCTACAAAAAGTTCCGCACCAGCCTCTATCGATTCTTCCCTAGTATCCCATCCTTGCTGTTTTGCATAAGCTAAACCATTGGCAACAGGATCTGGATTACCATATGCGTTAATATTAAAGTAATTATAATATCCAGTTGAACCACTCCTAGAGCCACTATTCCCGCTTGCACCCATTTCTTGAATAATTTTGGCAGCGAGAGAAATGGGGTTGATTCCATATTGCATTCCAATGCTATAAATCACATCATTATATGTCGAACCTCTAACTCCACTCGATCCAGTTGAAGGCAAGGCCCCCTCCATAAATGTTCCGTTTAGTACACTTTGTAAGTGTTCTTGAGTTATAGAAGAGTCAAATTCCATAGATAAAAATTGGAAAATCCACGGATCCGTCAAATTCGGACGAGGATCCAAATGATACTCTACGGCTTGAATAGATGCAGATACCCATGACGAACTGTCTTTACCAATATACGTGTTGGTAGAAAAACTATAATCACCTTGTCTCATGGATTTATAAGAATCTCTACGAGAAATCGTAGTTAAACTTCTACTTGAAGGATTAGTCAGTGCGTAAACCGCATCATCCCAATCGATTCCAGTATGATCTGCAATAAATATCCAACTAGGGTACTCTGCATGAAGTTCCCGCAATCTTTGCTTGTAGCTTTCAGGAAATCCTTGCTGTGTCAAGTATGTTTCAAAATCCACATCAGAACTAACAGCTACCGTCCTAATATTATCTAGATATGTATTTGCAATATATCCAACCTGGCCACTGTATGATACTTTGTACCAAGTGTATCCACTTCCCACGTAATTAGTATCTGGATAATCTAGCAATTCGACACTTACATTGTCCGAAATTGTCCCAATCACATTGCTGCTAGTTATTTCTGGTGAGCTTCTAAAATTAACACCACTAACTGCATTGATGCTTGCATACCAAGTCGATGTAGAAGCATGCGAAAAAATCAGAGCGAAATTTATGCTCGTAAACAAGAGTACTGCAATTAGAATTATCGCTACAATTTTTTTCTTTAGATTTGGACTCATTACTATCCTCTTTTAACTTTATACAATTTGTTTTGCAATTATTTCAATTACTTTTGGCAACAAAATTATTTCAGTTTATTCATAATAACATTTATATGCGTACACTCAAAAAAATTTATATTCTCATATTTTATAAATATACACTTATTCGTCGTACAAGTAAAGTGTTTTTTTTGTGTTCAAACATTGATATATCAATGCAATCATCACTTTCTATATAGATTAGTAAATGGGATTTTATTACTTTATATTGCATTTGCATGCATTATATATTATTAATATATAGTAAATTTTATGAAAACAAGGAGCATATAAATGTTAAACATACAACCCAATCCCATCGCATTCACCATATTTGATATCGATATTATGTGGTATGGACTACTAATCGGAATAGGTTTCGCTTTTGCAATCTTTTTATCTTACAAAAGAGCACCTAAATATGGAATAGCAAGTGAGCACATTTTAGATTTGTCAATATGGCTAATCCCTTCTTCAATAATCGGAGCGAGACTATATTATGTCATTTTTGAATGGGATGTCTACGCAGGAGACTTAGCAAAAATTATCGACATACGTTCTGGAGGACTTGCAATCCATGGAGGAATTATAGTTGGACTACTTGTTGCATTTCTTGTGTCTAAGAAATACAAAATGAACATCCTAAACTTGACCGATGTGGTTTTCCCTACAGTTGCTCTTGCGCAATCGATCGGAAGATGGGGAAACTTCTTCAATTCTGAAGCTCATGGAGGACCAACTGATTTGCCATGGGGGATTATAATCAATGGAGAAGCCGTACATCCTACGTTTTTGTACGAATCACTTTGGTGCTTCGGCATATTCATCTTCTTAATGATATACGAAAAAAGACGTATTTTTCCGGGACAAATATCTTTAATGTATGGAATGCTTTATTCGTTTGAAAGATTTTTTGTAGAAGGATTGCGAACAGACAGTCTCATGATAGGCTCTTTTAGAACAGCTCAGATTCTAAGTGTGCTTACAATAATTGCTTGTGCAATAGCCTATGCTTTTTTGCTAAAAAAACACAAAAAAGCAAGCGATGACGATTCTGGGCTTTAAAAAATTGCAAATGGCTATTTAAACAAATTGAAAATAGATAATTAAATAATCGAGAGGAAATGATATGAAATTAGGTATTGTAGGACTTCCAAATGTGGGAAAAAGCACACTTTTCAACGCTATAACTAAGGCAGGAGCAGAAGCTGCCAATTACCCTTTTTGCACTATAGAACCAAACATCGGAGTCGTTACAGTTCCCGACGAACGAATTAAAACTCTTCATGAGATATACGATTCTCGCAAGACAATTTATACAACTATAGAATTTTGTGACATAGCCGGTCTCGTAAAAGGGGCCGCTACCGGCGAAGGATTAGGAAACAAGTTCTTAGGACATGTCAGAGAGGTAGCTGCAATAGTACATGTGGTTAGATGTTTCGATGATGATAACATAGTGCATGTCGATGGAAAAATCAATCCACTTGCAGATATAGAAACTATAAACACAGAATTGCTACTTTCTGACATAGAAGTCATAGACAAGCGACTACAAAAAACAACCAAAAATCTCAAGGGGGATAAATCTTTACAATCTCAAATCGATTTACTTAAAAAAGTAAATGCGGCACTCAGCGATGGAGTTCCCGCTCGCTCAATCCAACTTGATGATTCTGAAGCTATATTTGTAAAGAGTCTAGATTTACTTTCATACAAGCCTATTATATACGTCGCTAATGTTTCCGAAAGCGATGCTACAGATGGGGCTACTAACAATTTAGTCGATCAAATCCATGAATATGCAAAAAATGAAGATGCGGAAGTCATCGTAATCTCGGCAGAAATAGAATCTCAAATAGCAGAGCTTAATGATGATGAAAAGCACTTATTCTTACAAGAACTAGGAATTTCTCAATCTGGCCTCGATAAACTAATTCATGCATCGTACAAGCTGCTCGACTTAATTTCATTTTTGACAGCTGGAAAAGATGAATGCCGTGCTTGGACAATAAAAAGAGGAACTAAAGCACCCGGTGCAGCAGGAAAAATACATACAGATTTTGAAAAAGGGTTCATAAGGGCCGAAACTATTAAATATGAAAGCTTAGTTGAATGCAATGGAAATCTCGTGATTGCAAAAGAAAAAGGATTGATGCGCTCAGAAGGAAAAGAATATACCGTACAAGACGGTGACGTTATCAATTTCCTATTCAATGTATAAAAAACTAATTATAGTACGTTTAAAAAACAAGAAAGCTGCAATTTACAAATCCTTCTATGGGAAACAAAAGAACCCGTAGAAGGATTTTTACATAAATGTAAAATAAAATATAACGATGATTCCTAGTATTATTCTATACCATCCAAACACTTGGAAATCATGCTTTTTGATATATCCCATTAAAAATCTTATTACTATCACAGAAACTGCAAATGCAATGATCATACCTAAAATCAATAGCACAAGTTCAAAAGTAGTAAAGTCGAATCCAAATTTTACAAGTTTCAAAAAACTCGCACCAAACATAACCGGCACTGCCAAAAAAAATGTAAATTCCGCAGCAGCTACTCTCGAAACGCCTATTAAGAGAGCGCCCACTATAGTTGCCCCGCTTCTCGATGTGCCAGGTATCATTGAAAGAACTTGAAACATCCCAATTATCAACGCTGTAGCGTATGTTATATCCGCAAGATTTTTTGTCTTAGGACTTCTTCCTTTATTCCATCTTTCAACAATTATAAAAAATATTCCATACAAAATAAGCATAATTGCAATTACAATTGGTGTACCAAAATTTGCTTCCAGCCAGTCATCCAAAAGCAAACCCAGCACCCCGGCTGGTATCGTAGCAACGATAACTTTTAGCCACATATTTATAGAATCCATATCTAAGTGTAATTTATTATCATGCTTTTTGATCGGCCACATCTTCGACCAAAACATTGTTACCACAGCTAGTATTGCCCCTAATTGAATTACAACAAAAAACATTTCTTTGTATTCTTCACTCATGTTGAGAGGAATTAGGGCGTCTACAAGAAGCATATGGCCTGTACTGCTTATGGGCAGCCACTCTGTAATACCTTCAACTATTGCAATTATAATAACCTTAATTATTTCTGTCATTTTATTTCCTTTTTACTTATAATAAATACACCAAGTAAAAAGCCCCTTTCTTGCATTTATGCCCATAGCTAGTATTTTACGGCTATCTATTTTGACATTCATACATTTGATTGGGGCTTTCGTTGATTCTTTTATTACTTATTTGCTATAATCATAAAAACCAATTCCAGTTTTTCTTCCAAGCTTTCCTGCACGAACCATTTTTCTAAGTAAAGTATGCGGTCTATATTTTGAATCTCCAAATTCAGCATATAATGTTTCCATGATTGCTAAGCAAACATCTAAACCGATTAAATCACCTAACTCCAATGGACCCATCGGATGATTTGCACCTAACTTCATCGCTGCATCGATATCCGAAACGCTTGCCACACCATCAGCATATATGCCAATTCCTTCATTAATCATAGGAACTAAAATTCTATTAACAACAAATCCAGGAGCTTCATCTACTTCTACTGGTGTTTTTCCAAGATCTTGCGTCAACTTTAATATAGTGTCTCTAGTTTCGTCAGATGTAGCAAGTCCCTTTATTATTTCAACAAGTTTCATCATCGGTACTGGATTAAAGAAGTGCATTCCGATGATTTTATCAGCTCTCTTAGTCGCAGCACCAATTTCAGTGATAGAAAGAGAAGATGTATTAGTAGCAATAATGGTTTCTGGTTTACAAAGCTCATCTAATTCAGCAAATAATGCTTTTTTGGCTTCCATATCTTCAGTCGCTGCTTCTATTATTAAATCAGCATCAGCAACAATTGATATATCTGTAGAACCTTTAATTCTGCCCATTATTTCTTGTTTATCTGCATCTGTTATTTTTTCTTTAGCAACTAATCTATCAAGATTTTTATTTACAGTAGCAATCCCTTTTTCTACCGAAGAATCTCTTCTTGCACGAAGCACTACTTCATATCCATTTTGAGCTAGTACTTGAATTATCCCTGCTCCCATTGTGCCAGTACCCAGTACACCGATTTTTTTCATTGTCAACCTCCATTTTATTATACTCAGAATATTCCGTCTGTTAAATATTACCACTTAGAACTAAAAATGTCAATTTGGAAATCTTTTTTTCATTTATCCTTGACTTTATATATCGAAACTTTGTATAATAGGTATTGGAAATAGCAAATTTACTAAATAAGTAGATTTGTTCATATTATAGGGGTATAGCTCAGTTGGTAGAGCAGTGGTCTCCAAAACCACGTGCCGTGGGTTCAAGTCCTACTACCCCTGCCAAGCGTGGCGAGTATTTGTAGATAATTCTTCAATATTCGCCTTTTTCTATAAATACAACATTCAAATATCCAACTATACTATTTCTTTTCCATAAGTTCAATTATTACTCCATCTTTCTTGATGAAACATAAATAAAAATCTCCATTATCCATTTTAGGTATAATTATACTATCTGCATACTTCAAGTACTCCTCTATCGAATCAACATTAGCGGCTATATGCGGATTAGATTTAACTTCTTCAGGAAAATTTGATTCCGGCATAAATCTTAAGTATTCAATCGAAAAAGGACTTAATTCAGGTGGTGTGATGTATACTTTTGCACCTTCCATATATTTTTCTCCTTCTCTCTTTTGATTATTTGGCATTCCAATATGAACCATCTCAAACATAATATTTTCTCCAATCTTAAATTTTATTTACTATACGATTTTCCACACAGAAACTTTTACTTTCTTTAATCGTCTTTCACACGAACAATAGTACTGTTCTGAAAGGATACTTCTATTATAACTACTAATCAGCAAAGTAAACAAGAAAATAATTATTATTCAGTATATTTAACTCACATATAGTGAGCGCATCGCACAATAATTCATTGCAAAAAAAATCAGAATAAACTATAATAAGTACACTATATCATGTAACATTATTACCAGGTACAGTATATATACACTGTACCTGGAATCATTTAAAAATGCAATTACTTTTCCTTTTCATTCAAAAGAAAGAACTAATACCATGAATCCCAAAAAAATTAGATCTACTGAAATACTGTTGATTGACAAGATTACAATATTTTTACTCTGCTCTATTTTATTTTTTGAATTTTTATTCAGATTCGTATTTACGGGAAGTTTGGGTAATGATATTTTATTCACCCTACTTTTTGCACTTCCACTGACAGGGTTTGCAAGCATAATTGTGCTTTTCTTCAAAAATAAATTAAGAAAAATAATGTTTTTCGCTGTACTTACTCTATTAACATTAGTTACGTGTGTCCAAATTGTGTATACTAGAACATTTAACACTATGCTGGTCATTGGATCTATACAAGGCGATGGATTAACTCAGGCGATGGACTATAGAAATGAAGCACTAACTGTAATCAATGACTCAATATTAATACTATTGTTATCATTCCTTCCCATAGTGCTAGGCATCCTACTGCGAAAACATCTATTTACATCACAACGGTATAACTTCAAAGGACTAGCTTTAAGCTTAACCATTGTTATTGCACTCCATTTTGCCGTAGTTTATTCTTTAAACATTGGTGGAACGGGGGCAAACAGTCCGCATTCCGCATATTTTGGAAGTTTCAATATCAATACAGCACACCAAAAATTGGGCCTTTTTACAGCAGAAAGATTGGATTTAAAATATGCCGTCTTCGGAGGACCAAAAGTAACATTAGAAAAATCATCTACTACTTCTTCATCATCAATTGATTACAGTGACAGCAGTAAATATAATATAATGGAATTAAACTTAGATGAACTGATGGGAAGTGAAGACGATATCCTTGAATCTCTACATAATTATGTAGATACCCAAGTGCCAACGAATAAAAATGAGTATACTGGAATGTTTGAAGGATACAACCTAATTTATATATGTGCAGAAGGATTCTCTAACTATGTAATAAGCCCTGAACTTACTCCTACATTACATAAAATGAAATCAGAAGGGATTAGTTTTACAAATTTTTATAATCCAATTTGGGATGTATCGACTTCCGATGGTGAATATGTTTCTCTAACAGGGTTGATACCTATTTCAGGCCAATGGACATTCAGTGAAACAGGCGAGCGTGGAACCAATATGTACTTCACAATGGGTAAACAATTCGAAAGGTTAGGTTATACAACAAACGCATATCATAACCATACATATTCATATTACAATAGAGATGTATCTCATCCTAACATGGGATATACGTATAAAGGAATAGGCAATGGACTCAATGTAGCGGAAGTATGGCCAGCTTCCGACTCCGAAATGATGTACAACTCGGTACATGAATGGATAGGAAATGAAAATTTCCACACATATTACTTAACAATGAGTGGGCACTTACATTACACATATACTGGAAACAACCAAGTGCAAGCTAACTGGGATATTGTCGAAGATTTACCATATTCAGATTTATGTAAAGGATACCTTTCTTGCAACTATGAAGTAGAAAAAGCTGTCACATATCTAATAGACGAATTAGAAAAAGCTGGCAAATTACAGAATACTTTAATCGTCTTGACTGCAGATCACTATCCATATGGGCTAATACAAAACGGAAATGACTATTCAGCATTTAGTGAATTCTTAGGCCATGAAGTAGATACAACTTTTGAACTTTTCAAAAACGAAGCGGTCATTTGGTCGGCATCGATGACGGAACCGATAGTAGTAGAAGAATACTGCTCTTCCCTAGACTTAATACCTACTATTTCCAACTTGCTTGGGTTAGAATATGACTCTCGATTGCTAGTTGGAACGGATGTTTTTAGTTCCTCAGAAAATCTAGTCGTTTTCAATAATAGGAATTGGATAAGTGATGAATGCATGTACATAAAGAGTTCCGGAGAAATCATACCTCTAAAAAATACGACCCCCAGTCCAAAGCATATAGATGACATGAATGAACGCGTAGAACAAATGTTCCTAGTGTCGGAATTAATAATCAATTATGACTATTATAATTTGCTATTTTCTCGATGACGAATAAAATAAATATAGTATGGGTAATATAATGAAAACATATATTGCAATAGATTTAAAATCTTTTTTCGCTTCAGTAGAATGTGTTGAGAGAGGATTCGACCCACTCAACACCAATCTTCTAGTGGCGGATAATTCAAGGACAGACAAAACAATATGTCTTGCCGTAACCCCTTCACTTAAAAGTTACGGCATTCCCGGTAGACCACGCTTATTCGAAGTCATACAAAAAGTCAAACTTGCTAATGCTCGAAGGCTTAATAATAACAACATCAAAAAGTTTACAAAAAAATCATGCAACCATAATGAATTAATGAGAGATCCCAATATTGAAATTGATTACATCGTTGCAATGCCTCGAATGGGACATTATCTCAATTACAGCATGCGAATCTACGATATTTATCTGAAATTTATTGCACCTGAGGATATTCATGTATATTCAATCGATGAAGTATTCATAGATGTCACGAACTATTTAACTTTTTATGGTCTCACCCCGCAGAAATTAGCAATGAATATTATTAATACAGTCCTCCAAGAGACTGGAATTACAGCTACTGCAGGGATTGGTACTAATCTTTATCTATCTAAAATAGCAATGGATATCGTAGCAAAAAAACTTCCGCCTGATGAAAATGGGGTTAGGATTGCAACTCTAGATGAAAAAAGCTACAGGAATGAGCTGTGGGCGCACACTCCGATTACAGATTTTTGGAGAATCGGTAAGGGGTATGAAAAAAAGCTACACGACGCAGGCTTATATTCTATGGGGGATGTTGCGCGTTGCTCATTAGGTGGAGAAAATGATTTTCACAATAGCAACCTTTTATATAAATTATTTGGAGTAAATGCGGAACTATTAATAGATCATGCTTGGGGATATGAACCTTGTACAATTAAAGATATAAAAAGTTACAAACCTATATCAAAAAGCATTAATTCCGGACAGGTATTACATGTTCCCTACGATTACATCCAAACAAGACTAGTAGTAAAAGAGATGATAGAATTAATCTCTTTAGATTTACTATCAAAAAAACTAGTTACAAATCAAATCACGATTACCCTAAATTATGACTCAGAGAATATTAAACACTCAGATAATGGATATGAAGGACCTATCGCTATAGATGCATATGGCAGAAAAATTCCAAAACATTCACATGGTACGGAAAATATTTCCAACTATACTTCTTCTTCATCGATGCTAAGAATCACAGCTATGTCATTATACGATAGAATTGTAAATGAAAAGCTACTTATACGTAAGATTACTATTTCTGTAAATAAACTGATGACTCAGGATCAAGTAAATAAAACAATTCGACAGGCAGATGAACATACTCAACTGAGCTTATTTGATGAATTGAGCATCACAGAGGAAAATAACTCGCAAGACCAAAGAATTTCTTCTGAAAAAACATTAGAAAAAGAAGAAAAAATCCAAAGCACTGTTTTAGATATCAAATCCAAGCATGGGAAAAATGCAATATTAAAAGGAATGAATCTGATGAAAGGTGCCACTTCCAAAGATAGAAATAAAACAATTGGAGGCCATAGAGAATGATAAAAAAACAAATAGAAGATTATTCTGATATAATTGAAAAAGAGTATATAAAAGACAATAAAAGGCCGCAAATGTCGAATCTCGAAAGGGGTGCTCAATTTGCTCCATTTGCCCCACTAACTGGTCATAGAGATAAAATCAAAAATGCATCCGATGAAAACGATAACTATGTCGACATGAATGAAACATTTTATGAAGACATTTGAATAGAAACTTCTCCACTCAATATTTTTTCCCTTGTACCATCTGTATATTCAACTATAAGACCGCCATCAACTCCTATGTCTACAGCGAGTCCTTTTTTTCCAGTGTTTACGATTATTATTTCTTTATCAAGCACCATAGAGTGTTTTG
Source organism: uncultured Oscillospiraceae bacterium (assembly GCA_964370025.1). Classification (GTDB taxonomy): domain Bacteria; phylum Bacillota; class Clostridia; order Peptostreptococcales; family Anaerovoracaceae; genus CAYJGJ01. The sequence goes on along the minus strand of CAYJGJ010000025.1, from coordinate 829 downwards.
TGTAATTTTGCATATGTGTTTTTTGCTTTTCTGTCGGGGTTTCGAGATTAAAAAAGTCCATATCTTCTATTAGCTCCTCCATACCTGCTATTATATGTGCAGCTAATCTATTTCTTGAAAAAAAATCAGTAGAAATTGCCCCTGCATTTGTTCCAGCTAGCTCGGAAAATGCTTTTGTATAACAGTTTATCCCGATCCCTACAATAATATTCTCAATTTTACCCGAAATATTATCTATAGCGCCTTCTACTAACACCCCTGCTACTTTTTTTTCATCTACATATATATCGTTCACCCATTTTATTTGAGATTCGATTCCGAGCAAGTCTTTCAATATCTTATTTACAACAGAACATGTCATCGTTGTAACAAGTATAGACATCCCAATTTCAAAGCTAGGATTAATCACAATCGACATATATAATCCACTATCTTTTGGAGAATCAAAATGCCGACCGAGTCTGCCCTTGCCTCTTGTCTGTTCATTAGCTATTAGAACTTGCGATATGGTACTTTTATTCTTATTTCCATTTGCGATTTGCGTTCGTTTTCTTGCTAATCTTCTCGTTGCTTCATCATTTGTCGAATCTACAGTTTCAAAAACAAGAATACTATTTGCATCGCATTCTCGTCCCGTAAGAATTACTAAATCTGAAACTATTTCTTTTTTTGACAGTTTAAATGATTTATCGCTATCTATCATCATGTGAACCCTCTATCTTTTGATATTTTTCCTTAATGTCGATGAGATTGTATATGCAAGCAATAACTTTAAAACATCTGGAATTACAAAAGGAAATACCGTCATGCCAAGCACTGAAATTATACC
>CAYJGJ010000024.1:11124-20809 GCA_964370025.1 uncultured Oscillospiraceae bacterium | reverse complement strand
TAGAAGAATCTGTACGAAAACATTTCTTTTTTTGAATATGGAATGTAGTTGTGTTCTTTACACTTGTGCCGATGCGCATCAATATGATTATAAAATAAAAGTTGTAAAAGAAGCAGTAGGTGGATCAACCTTGAAATCTCATGAAGATGCATTAGGTATAATAAGTTATTTACAACATAATTGTGTCATTGGAATTGATGAACTTTCGAAATTCTTTTAAATTTTATGTCTGTATTTGAAGTGATAGAAAAGAAGTAGAAAAAATAAAAATGTGGTTTGATGATTGTTACAATCTTCAAATTAAAAATCATAAAGTATAATTTATTGATTGACTAAATAGATTCAATAATTTATAATTAGATTGCTAGGGGAGCTTTTGCTGAGAATTTTACCCTCATACCTGATTCGGTTAATGCCGACGTAGGGAAGCAAGGATTTAAATATTCTTATTATGCATCCCCTCCGAAGTATTTTATTTATTAGGAGGTTTTTTTATGTTTGAAAATTTACAAGATTTAATTGAAGGAAGTGTTGGTCAGGCCATTATAGTTGGTATAATTGTAATCATGTTCTTGATTATTTTGATACCACAAAAGGGAAAAAAGTATGAAGTATCTGCAGTTACTATTTCGGCAATAATGATTGCATTGGCTTCATTATTAAGCGAAGTGAAATTGTTTGATGCTCCATATGGTGGATCTGTAACTGCATTTAGTATGTTGCCTATAGCTGTAGTAGGCTATATATTTGGCACGAGAACTGGACTTATGGCAGGAATGTCGCTTGGACTCATTAATTTGATTTTAGGTCCATATGTAATCCATCCTGCTCAGTTACTGCTTGACTATCCATTAGCATTCGGGGCGATAGGTCTCTCTGGGATGATGAGAGACAAAAAAAATGGACTCATTAAAGGTTATTTGCTAGGTGTATTTGCTCGATATGTATGCACGGTGCTTTCGGGAGCATTTTTCTTCGGAGAGTATGCAGCCGAAGGATTTAATGCTTGGACTTGGTCACTTTTTTATAACGCAACTTATATTTTTGCAGAAGCGGTGATTACTGTTTTGATTTTAATGATTCCTCCTGTTAAGAATATGTTTAAGACACTAAAAAAGAGGCTATAATTAAGTTTATTGTTTACAAAGAAAGAGAATGAATTAATGGATGAAAAATTAATTGAAAGAATAAATGAACTTTCTCGCAAGTCCAAAGAGTCAGGGCTTACAGAAGAAGAGAAAAAAGAGCAAGAAATTCTCAGAAAAGAGTATATAAAAGCATTCAGAGGAAATCTTGAGAGTCAATTAAAAAACATCAAAATTGTTGATTAGTCGGTTTAATTTGTTTAAGTACGAGATAGGTATTTAGGTATTATGGATTATTTGATGACGAAAAATAAAAATAAAGTAATTCTTGGATTTAGCGGTGGAGTAGATAGTACTGTTGCCGCTTTTTTGCTTAAAAAACAGGGGTTTGAAGTAATCGGCTTTTACTTTAATGTTACAGATCGACACGAAGAAGAGAGCATTGCAATAGAAGTTGCAACGCAATTAGGGATAGAACTGATTACCAAGAATGTTAAAGAAGATTTTGATAATGTAGTAGTAAGAGATTTTTGTAGACAATATTTGATGGGGCGAACTCCCAATCCGTGTGTGATATGTAATCCTACTATTAAGTTTAGTGAATTGTTAAATGTTGCGAATGAACATGGGGCATATTATATAGCGACAGGACATTATGCAAAAGTTGTATACGATGAAAACGATGATGTTTTTTTTGTGCATAAAGGAGCAAATGAAAGGAAAGATCAATCATATATGTTGTATAGGTTGAATCAAGATGTGTTGTCGAGACTTCTTTTGCCATTAGGTGAATTCGAAGATAAGGAAGAAGTTCGAGAAGTAGCTAAATTATGTGGAACATCTAATGCAGAAAAGAAAGATAGTCAAGAGTTGTGTTTTATCGATGAAACCGTAGAAAGTCATACTGAATTTATGAAAAGAAATGGATATGTTAGCCCTCCAGGTGATTTTTTGGATATCGAAGGAAATATTATCGGAGAACATAAAGGTTTGATTCATTATACTATAGGCCAGAGGAAGGGGCTTGGTATCGCTTTAGGCAAGCCAGCTTTTGTTGTTCGTATAGACGCGGAGAATAATACAATTATGTTAGGTGATGAAGAAATATTATACACTGATATAGTTTATGCTACAGACTGTTTTTTTTCTTTGTGTAAGGATGAGAAGAAATTGAACGGTATCTTGCCGAGTAAATATGAAAATGAAAAAATAGAAGCGAAGGTGAGGTATTCTTCAAAGACAGCGACTGGCGTTATTTACTCCGATGAACTAAGCGAACTAGTAATGAAATTTGATAGTCCTCAAAGAGCAATAACGCCTGGACAATCTATAGTAATTTACATGGGGGACAGAGTTATTGGGGGCGGAATAATAAATAATGTATTAGCTTAAATCGGTTGCAGATAGTCATTTTTTATGCTATAATAAAATTTAAGTTTAAGACCAATAATCGATCAGATATATTTTATTTTACAGGAGAAATAATGGACAAAATAGGACTCAATGAGTTACGTACACTCTTTAAAGATTTTTATGTAAACAAAGATCATTATCCAGCACATAGTGCTTCTTTGATTCCTCAAGAAGACAAGAGTTTACTTATAATAAACTCTGGAATGGCACCACTTAAACCATACTTTGCAGGTGCGAAAGTTCCACCGTCAAAGAGAATGACGACATGCCAAAAATGCATCCGAACCGGAGATATCGAAAATGTAGGACATACTGCAAGACACGCTACGTTCTTTGAAATGCTAGGTAGCTTTTCTTTTGGCGACTATTTTAAAGAAGAATCGCTCAGATGGGGGCTTGAATTCGTACTTGATGTTCTAAAAATTCCTATGGATAGATTGTGGGTTACCGTATATGAAGAAGATGACGAGTCTGTTGAAATCTGGAAAAATTTAGGATTTCCGCAGGAAAAAATAGTTAAGTTAGGGAAAGAGGATAATTTTTGGGAGATTGGACTAGGTCCATGTGGACCTTGTTCTGAAATATATTTTGACAAAGGTGAAGCATATGGTTGCAATTCTAGTGATTGCAAACCGGGATGCGAATGCGATAGATATATGGAATTTTGGAATCACGTTTTCACACAGTTTTCTAAAAATGAAAATGGGGAATATACTCCATTAGAAAATCCTAATATAGATACTGGGATGGGGATAGAGAGGCTCGCTTGCATCATGCAAGGTGTAGACTCCATTTTTGAGATAGATACTTTCAAAGAAATTCTAGATGAAGTTGTAAATATTTCCGGAGTGAAATATGCGAATGGAAATCAAAAGCATGATGTTTCAATTAGAATCATTACTGACCACATACGTTCTATAGTATTTATGATTGGTGATGATATTAGACCTAGCAATGAAGGCAGGGGCTATGTATTGCGAAGACTGCTTCGCAGAGCTGCTAGACACGGTCGCGCAATTGGAATTAGCGATGTTTTTCTTGTAGATTTGTCTGAAAAAGTTATTGAAACTTGTCAAGGAGCTTACCCCGAACTTTTCCAAAAGAAAGACTACATTCAGAAAGTTATCGCAATGGAAGAAGAAAAGTTCGCACAGACTATTGATCAAGGGACCGCAATTATCCAAGATTACATAGATGATTTGAAAAATAGTGGAAATAATGTTCTTCCTGGAGATAAAGTCTTCAAATTGTATGATACATTTGGATTCCCTGTAGAACTCACAGTCGAAATTCTTGAAGAAAACGATTGCCAAGCTGATATAGAAGGTTTTGACTCCTACATGCAGATGCAAAAGGAAAAAGCAAGAGCCGCACGAAAGTCGAGTGATGATACAGGATGGAATTCTGAAAATGTACTTCATGATTTTCCAGATACCGAGTTTACCGGATATAATAATTATTCGACAAATGCAAAAGTCCTAAAGATTATGCTAAGTGAGGCGGAAGTTAATAGTGCTAGTGTAGGAATGAGAGTTAATATTATAATGGAAAAAACTCCATTATACACAGAAAGTGGTGGACAGGTTTCCGATATCGGTACGATGTCAAACGATTCGTTCTTTGCTAAAGTCAATTCTGTAATAAAAAATGGTGAAACTGTTTTACACGAAATAACGATAGATAACGGAGAAGTTAGTGTTGGTGATGATGTAGATGTAATAGTTGATAAAAGAAAAAGACTTGCCACAGAAAAAAATCATACAGCTACACATTTATTGCATAAAACTTTGCGAGAAGTTCTAGGAACTCATGTGACACAAGCAGGTTCTTTAGTTAATGAAAATATTCTAAGATTTGATTTTACAAATTTTAGCCCGTTAACTACAGACGAGATAATGAAAATTGAACGTAAGGTCAATGACAATATATTCGAATCCATCGATGTAAATGATAGCTTGATGACGATAGAAGAAGCGAAGGATATGGGTGCTATGGCATTATTCTCCGAAAAGTATGGGAATGAAGTTAGGGTGATTAATATTGAAAATTGCAGCATCGAATTATGTGGAGGAACGCATGTTCGAAACACAGCACATATTGGAGGATTTAAGATTATAAGTGAAACTGGCGTGGCTTCTGGAGTTAGGCGTATAGAAGCGATAACGGGAGAAAAAGTAATAGAGTTGCTTAATAACTATGATGCTAAGATTTCTGCAGTGAGCGAGATTTTGAAAACAAACAAGGCTAACTTAGAATCTAAAGCTACACAAGTGATTCAAGATTTAAAAGAAGCATCTAAAGAAATTGAAAAAATTAAAAAAGACTCTATGAGTGGGGAACTTGATGATATCATCAAGTCTGGTGAAACTATAGGTGAACTAACTTTAATCACGAAAAAATTCGAAAATTTCACTATCGATGATCTACGTAAACTTTCAGATGATATTAAATCAAAATGCAAAAGTAGCATAATGGTCTTTTCCAATGTATCGGATGACAAAGTGACATTTTTAGTTTCAATCACTAATGATTTGCTCGACAAGGGATTCCATGCGGGTAATATGATTAAACAAATTGCCGCGACATGTGGTGGTGGCGGTGGTGGTAAGGCTGATATGGCTCAAGCAGGCGCTAAAGATATCAGTAAAGTAGATGACGCTATGCAACTTGCTAGAGAACTTGTAGAAAAACAGTAGAAATAGAAACAAAAAACATGCATCATAATATATAATAAAAGACATATAAATTATAAGAAAGAAGGTAATACATGGATAAGAAGAAGTTTGAAAACAAACAAACACTTACTTTTACAAATGCTCCACTAGACAAGACTACAAAGGAAGTCCTTTTTGAAGCAAAGAAATCATTAGAAGATAAAGGGTATGATCCTATAGATCAAATGGTTGGATATATCTTGTCAGGTGATCCGTCGTACATTACAAGTCATAACAATGCTAGAAGCATGATAAGTAAAATAGATAGAGATGATTTAGTTGAAGAAATTCTAAAAGACTACTTTGCAGGATAATTATGAAACGAAAAATCGGATTAGATGTGGGTGATAAAACTGTCGGAGTTTCACTTTCTGACCCATTAGGGATTACTGCACAAGGAATTACTACTATAGAACGCGTAGGAATAAGAAAAGATACAAGCAAAATACTTGAAATGATCAAAGAGTATGACTGCGATACTGTTGTAGTTGGACTGCCAAAAAAATTAGACGGCACAGATAGTATTCAAACTGAAAAAGTTTATGAATTCAAAAACATGTTAGAGAATAAAATAAAAAGTAGTGGATTAAAGAATGTGATAATAGAATGGCAGGACGAAAGATTTACTACTATAATAGCTGAGCGAATTTTGATTGAAGCGGATGTCAGTCGTAAAAATAGAAAAAAGGTAATCGACAAACAGTCTGCGATAATTATATTGCAAAGCTACTTGGATAAACAAAAGTAATTAATTAAAAATTATAAAAATATCTTGTTTTAAAACATATGAAAGGAATTATTATGAAAAAAGTCGGTATTATTATGGGAAGTAAAAGTGATTTGCCTGTTGTAAAAGGTGCAATTGATGTATTAAAGGAATTTAATGTTCCTTGCGAAGTTCATGTATATTCTGCACACCGAACACCTACACAAGTACATGACTTTACTCAACAGGCTAGAGATAATGATTTTGCTGTTATCATTGCTGCTGCGGGTAAAGCTGCACATTTGGCAGGAAGTATCGCCGCTAACACTAATTTGCCTGTAATAGGAATACCTGTTAAATCTTCTACTTTAGATGGCTTGGACGCGCTTCTTGCTACAGTTCAAATGCCTAGTGGTATGCCTGTTGCAACTGTCGCTATAGATGGAGCACAAAATGCTGCACTTTTGGCTTTGCAAATCATAGGTGTAGAGGACAAAGATGTTGCCACACAATTAGAAGCATATAGAGAAGCGAATAGAAAAAAAGTTCTTGCGGATAATGAGTCTATAGAAAAAGAGTTTAACTAATCGATATTACATATATTACATCGTATGAATATAGGAGCATAAAACTGTGAAAAAAATTAAAGAAGAATGTGGCGTATACGGTATCATATCGAAAGAGTCTTCGAGGCTCGCTAATAGTGTGTATTACGGATTATTTGCACTACAGCATAGAGGACAAGATAGTTGTGGAATAACCGTAAATGATGACGGTATATTTTCAACATATAAGGATTCGGGAATTGTAAATGACATATTCACCCCTGATATCTTGAATAGCTTAGGTGAAGGCACTATGGCTTTAGGACATGTTCGATATGGGGATAATAAATCTAAAGATAGAAGCAATGCACTGCCAATAGTAATAGATCACAGTAAAGGTAGGATGGCAATATCGTACAATGGTAGCTTAGTAAACAGGCATGAATTACATAGGGAACTTGAGGCGGAAGGTTCAATTTTTCACACGAAAAGTGATGCAGAGCTTATTTCACATATTTTGACTAAAGAACGACTAACGTCCTCTTCTATCGAAGAGGCAGTTACTAAAGGAATGTTAAAACTCCAAGGTGCATATAGCATTTTGATTATGTCTCCTTCTAAAATGATTGCGGTGAGAGATCCTCATGGATTTAGACCTCTTTCCTTCGGAATCTGTGACGATGGTACTTATGTAATTGCTTCGGAGACGTGTGCTCTTGATTCTGCAGGTGCAAAGATTGTGCGCGATGTAGAACCTGGCGAAATAATAATTTTTGATATAAATGGAATCACTAGTATAGATACTCATTGCAATAAGGTTCCAAAAAAACTATGTATATTCGAATATCTTTATTTTGCTAGACCTGATTCTGTTGTTGATGGAATAAGCGTGCATAAAGCTAGAGCAAATGCAGGCGCACAGCTTTATATTCAAAATCCAATAGAAGCTGATATAGTCATCGGTGTGCCTGACTCGGGACTTGATGCTGCCATAGGTTATGCAAGACAATCGGGTATCCCTTATGGTATTGGTTTTATAAAAAATAAGTATATTGGCAGAACATTCATCGCACCAGGACAGTCTACTCGTGAAGATAAAGTAAAGATTAAACTTAACGTTTTGGCTGAAACTGTGCGAGATAAGCGAGTTGTACTTGTAGATGACTCAATAGTAAGAGGAACTACATCATTGAAGATTGTTACGTTGTTAAGGAATGCAGGGGCGACCGAAGTGCATCTATGTTCTTCTGCTCCCATGTTCATAAATACTTGCCCTTATGGCACAGATATAGACTCAAAAGAAAACTTGATAGCATTCAAGCATTCTCTTGAAGAAATGAAAAAGATGATAGGGGTTGATAGTCTAACCTTCTTGAGCAATGAAAATTTGCCAAAAATAATCGAATCTGATGATGCACAAGGATATTGCAGTGCATGTTTTGATGGAAATTACCCTACAAAATTACCTACAATTGTAGAAGATAAATATTCGAGTAAGATCAGCAAAAAAACAGAGTAAATAAAACAGTTATATTAAATAAAGTAAATGTACAATATTAGAGAATGGGGAATATATGAGTGATAATAGCTTTAGCGAGAGTTACAAAGATGCTGGAGTAGATATTACGGCGGGTTATGAAGCTGTTGAATTAATGAAACAACATATCGCCAAGACGATGGTTTTTGGTAAAACTTCTGACATTGGAGGTTTTGGTGGGCTGTTAGAATTAGACATAAAAGATACTCCGAATCCTATACTAGTAAGTGGTACAGACGGTGTAGGGACTAAACTTAAGATTGCATTTTTGTTAGATAAGCACGATACTATCGGAATCGACTGTGTGGCAATGTGTGTCAATGATATCATTTGTACAGGTGCTAAACCTGTTTCTTTTTTGGATTATATAGCCATAGGAAAGAATATTCCAAAAAAAATAGAAATGATTGTCTCAGGTATAGTTGATGGTTGTGTGCAAGCTGAAGTAGTCTTGAATGGCGGTGAAACTGCCGAAATGCCTGGTTTTTATCAGGAAGGAGAATACGATGTAGCTGGATTCGCTGTCGGAATCGTAGATAAGTCTAAAATTATTGATAAAAATAATGTTAAACCAGGAAATGCAATAATAGCATTACCTTCCTCAGGTGTGCATTCGAATGGCTATTCACTTGTTAGGAAAGTTTTCGATGTTGAAAACGTAGATTTATCAATTCCGGTACAAGAACTAGATGGAAAATCATTAGGTGAAGTCCTCTTGACCCCAACGAAAATATATGTGAAACCGATTCTTAATTTGATGAAAAAAGTAAATGGCTAGGCAGTTGCACATATTACAGGTGGAGGATTTTATGAGAATGTTCCAAGAAGCCTGCCGAAAGGATTGGGTGCTAAAATACAGGAAGAAAAATTGAATATTCTACCCGTATTTAAATATTTGATGAAATTAGGTAACATTTCTAAACGAGATATGTTCAATACTTTCAATATGGGTGTAGGAATGACAGTAATTGTAGATAGAAATGATGTCCAGAATTCTTTAGAAATATTGAAACAAAACGGTGAAGCAGCTTATGTTATCGGAGAAGTCGTTGAACAAGAGGGAATAAATATATGTTAAAGGATTCCTTGAATAACGATGAAAGTAAAAAAAGAATCGCCATACTACTTTCGGGTGGAGGTACTAATTTTCAAGCTATTATAAATGCGAGTAATAATGGGGATATTCCAAGTGGAAACATAGTATTAGTTATTTCCAATAAAGAAAATGCTTTTGGATTGCAACGTGCTAGAGAAAACAACATCCCATCGTACTTTTTGGATGATGAATCTGCTATAATTGAGAAATTACAAAAAGAAAACATAGAACTTATTGTGTTGGCAGGCTATATGAAAATATTGAGTCCCGAATTCGTAAAAATATTCGATGGAAGAATAATGAATATTCATCCATCTTTGATCCCTTCTTTTTGCGGAAAAGGTTGTTACGGTCTTAAAGTTCACAAAATGGCAATTGAGTACGGTGTAAAGGTGACAGGTGCTACGGTACACTTTGTCAATGAAATACCTGATGGTGGCAAGATCATTTCGCAGAAGTCTGTAAATATCTACGACGATGATACACCGGAAACTTTACAAAAGAGAGTAATGGAAGAGGCGGAGTGGCAAATTTACCCTAAGGCAATAGAAGAAGTGGCAAAAAACTTATAAGTATTTGAGGTAATAAT
>CAYJGJ010000024.1:0-11114 GCA_964370025.1 uncultured Oscillospiraceae bacterium | reverse complement strand
AAATACCCTGGACGTGGAATAATAGTAGGCATGACGAGTGATGGAAAACAAGCAGTGTCTGCTTATTTCATCATGGGAAGAAGCCCCAATAGCCGCAATAGAATTTTTGCAAAATCTGATGATGGGATTATGATAAAACCTTTTGATGAATCGAAGGTAGAAGATCCATCATTAATTATTTATCATCCCGTACGTGTGTGCAAAAATAGTTTAATAGTTACAAATGGAGATCAAACTGATACAATTTTAAAACACTTGCAAGATGGAGAAACTTTTGAAGATGCTTTGATGACACGTACTTTTGAGCCAGATGCTCCTAATTTTACTCCGAGAATAAGCTCTATTATATCATTTGATAAACCTAAAGTCTTTGACTATAAGCTTAGTATTTTGAAAAGTATAAATCAAGATAGCGACGCATGTAGTCGTAATACTTTTTCATACGACTTTACTAAAGGTGTGGGGCATTTTATCCATACATATAAAGAAGATGGCAATCCATTACCATCTTTTGAAGGTGAACCTATTAGGATTGAATTGAATCAACAAATAGAAGATTTTGCTGATAGCATATGGGAATCTTTAGATAATGAAAATAAAATATCGCTCTATGTCAGATATACTGATATAGAAACGGGAGAATGCAGCGAAAAAATTATTAATAAATTTAAGTAATAATAAAATGATAAAATAAAGGAACGAAAGATTGTGAAAGAGATTGAATTAAAGTATGGATGCAACCCTAATCAAAAACCTGCACGAATTTTTGCACAAGATGGAAATTTACCTATAGAAATAATAAATGGCAATCCTGGATATATAAATTTGCTAGATGCATTCAATGCATGGCAACTTGTAAAGGAATTAGAAGAGAGTTTAAACTTACCTGCGGCTGCATCATTCAAGCATGTGAGTCCAGCAGGAGCAGCTGTTGGAATTAAGATGAGTGAAACTCTAAAAAAGACTTATTTTGTTGATGACATAGTTGGCTTAGATGACTCGCTTATTGCCACAGCGTATGCGAGAGCAAGAGGAGCAGATAGAATGTCTTCATTCGGTGATTTTATTGCATTAAGCACCACATGTGACGAAGTAACAGCTAGGATTATTCAAAGGGAAGTATCTGATGGAATAATCGCTCCTGGCTATACGAAGGAAGCCCTTGAAATATTGAAAACCAAGAAAAAGGGATCGTACAATATTATAAAAATAGACAAAAGCTATACACCTAGAGAATCTGAAACTAAAGAAGTATTTGGAATCACATTTGAACAAAAAAGAAATGATTTCGTGATAACAGAAGCTGTTTTAGAAAATATAGTTACACAAAACAAAAATTTACCAGAAAGTGCGAAGAGAGATTTATTGGTTGCGTTGATTGCTCTTAAATATACACAGTCAAATTCCGTAGCTTATGCAAAAGATGGACAAACTATTGGAATTGGTGCGGGACAACAATCGAGAATACACTGTACGAGATTAGCAGGAACCAAAGCCGATCTTTGGCACCTAAGACAGCATGAAAAAGTTACCAGTTTGCCTATTAAAGATATTTTATCTAGACCTGAAAAAGAGAATATAATAGATATATATCTGTCGGATGATTGTGAGGACGTATTGGGTGACGATGTATGGCAAAACTATTTTACAACTAAACCTGATGTTATTACGATGAGTGAACGTAAAAAATACCTCGCAAAATTCAATGATGTATGTCTTGGAAGCGACGCATTTTTTCCATTTTCTGATAATATAGATCGTGCGAAAAGGAGCGGAGTGTCTTATATTGCACAAGCTGGGGGTTCAGTTAGAGACGAAGACGTCATTGCATCATGTGATAGTTATGATATGATTATGTCATTTATTGGAATAAGATTATTCCACCACTAATAATATAAAAAGAATGCATTAATATATATTGATTTCTATCTTGATATAAAAGGAGAAAAATGAAAGTTCTAGTAATAGGCAGTGGCGGCCGTGAGCATGCAATAATCAAAAAAATTAAAGACAACAAATCTATTTCGCATATATATGCCATTCCTGGCAATGGTGGAATAGCTCAGATTGCAACCTGTGTGGATATAGGTGCAAAACAAATAGATAAAATTGTTGATTTTGCTGTCGATAATAATATTGATTACGTCATAGTAACGCCTGATGATCCATTAGTATTAGGATTAGTCGATTTACTTGAAGAGAAAGGAATTCCGTGTTTTGGCCCCAATAAAAGGGCTGCTATAATCGAGGGCAGCAAGGCTTTTGCGAAAGAATTGATGAAAAAAGCCAATATTCCTACGGCTAGTTATGATATTTTCAATGATACATCTGCAGCACTGAAATATATTGACAATATCAGTTTTCCGGTAGTGATAAAAGCTGATGGTCTTGCATTAGGCAAAGGTGTAATAATTGCAGAAACAAAGTCGGATGCGATAGATGCTATCAATTCTATTATGGAAGATAAGGTTTTCGGTGACAGTGGGAATCAGATAGTTATAGAAGAATTTCTCACCGGTCCTGAGGTTTCTGTTTTGACCTTTACAGATGGAAAAACTTTGATTCCGATGGTTTCTTCTATGGATCATAAACGAGCATTGGATGGTGACTTAGGACTTAATACTGGAGGTATGGGCGTAATTGCTCCTAATCCATATTATACTTCTGAAATTTCAGATTACTGTTATAATAATATATTTATTCCTACCATTGAGGCTATGAATTCTCAAGATAGAACTTTTTGTGGTTGCTTATACTTCGGGTTGATGCTAACACCTAATGGTCCTAAAGTTATTGAGTATAATTGTAGGTTTGGCGATCCTGAGACACAAGCCGTTTTGCCACTTCTCGAGAGTGATTTGTTCGATATAATGAAGCATGTTACATATAAGACTTTACATGAAGCTGAAGTAGTTTTTTCGGAAGAATCTACATGCACAGTAGTAGTAGCCTCCGAAGGATATCCATCGGATTACAAAAAGGGATTTCGTATCGATGTTAAAGATATGACGCACATCGATATAGCTGGTGCTGTATTAGATGCAGAGAATCTTGTAACAAATGGAGGGAGAGTCCTTGCACTAACTCACAGGGGAATTGATTTAAAAGCTGCTATAGATAACACTTATGCAAATCTTGATAATGTCAAATTTGATAACGCATATTATAGAAGAGACATAGGGCAAAAGGCATTAGAAGCACTAGAAAAATAAAGATAAATATAGAATTAATATTTAAGATATGATATTTCAGATGTTTTCAACATTATTACATTTCTAATATTATAGATGTTTTAAATCACTGTTTTGGGGGCAGGATAATGGTATATAGAGTATATGTAGAAAAAAAAGAACAGTTTGCACATGAAGCCAATAAGCTGTTAGCTGATTTAGTAGAATTTTGTCAAGTGAGTAGTATCGAAAATTTAAGGGTGGTAAATCGATATGACTGTACTAATCTAAGTAAGTCGCAATTTGACTCGGCTATTAATTCTGTTTTTTCCGAGCCACAAGTAGATGTTGCATCTGATACTCTTTTGAAGATGCAAGAGGAGAATTTTGTTTTTGCTGTCGAATATCTACCGGGACAATTCGATCAAAGGGCAAATTCAGCTTCTGAATGTATTCAGCTTATAACAAAAGGTGAAAGACCGATAATTAAAACATCAAAAGTATATATATTGTGCGGAAAGTTGTCAGAAAAAGACAAGAGTACAATTAAAGAATATGTGATAAATCCTATAGAAATGCGTGAAGCTACACTAGATACTTACGACACACTAGATGCGCAGTACGAAAAACCGCAAACAGTTGCAGTACTAAATGATTTTATAACATATACGAGAGATGAATTAAAGTCATTTATTGACGAATATGGACTTGCTATGGATATAGATGACATCACATTTTGTCAACAGTATTTTGCAAGCGAAAAGCGAAATCCAACCATTACTGAAATTAAAGTGCTCGATACATATTGGTCAGATCACTGTAGGCACACTACATTTATGACTATGATTGATGATGTTAAAATTGATGATCCAAATATATTAGAAACTTATAACGATTACTTGAATACTCGTAACTATCTCAATAGAAATAAGCCTATTACGCTAATGGATTTAGGTACGATAGGTGCAAAATACTTGAAGAAAAAAGGATTGCTAGAAAATCTCGATGAATCCGATGAAATTAATGCATGCACGGTCAAAATTAAAGTTAAAATCAATGATGAATTCGAAGATTGGTTGCTATTATTTAAAAATGAGACGCATAATCATCCTACAGAAATAGAACCTTTTGGAGGCGCAGCTACTTGTTTGGGAGGTGCGATAAGGGATCCGCTTTCTGGCAGAAGTTATGTTTATGCTGCGATGAGAGTCACTGGAGCGGCAAATCCTCTTAGTCATATAGATGAAACATTAGAAGGAAAATTGCCTCAAAGAAAAATAGTAACTACAGCAGCAAGTGGATATAGCTCTTATGGTAATCAAATAGGGTTGGCTACAGGGCAAGTCGAAGAAATATATCATGAAGATTATATAGCTAAAAGAATGGAAGTAGGCGCGGTAATAGCTGCTGCTCCTGCGGCTAATGTAGTTAGAAAACATCCAGCCGAGGGTGATGTTGTCATATTAATAGGTGGAAAAACTGGAAGAGATGGGTGTGGTGGAGCTACTGGTTCATCCAAAGCGCATACGTTAGATTCTTTAGATGTATGTGGTGCCGAAGTTCAAAAAGGAAATCCGCCTGAAGAAAGAAAAATACAACGCTTATTTAGAAATTCTAAAGCTTCACAGTTGATTAAAAAATGTAATGATTTCGGAGCAGGCGGAGTGGCAGTTGCCATTGGAGAACTTGCCGATGCTCTTGAAATAGATTTGAATAAAGTTCCTACTAAATACGACGGATTAGATGGGACAGAGCTTGCAATAAGTGAGTCACAAGAACGTGTTGCAGTTGTAATTGAAAAAGACAATGTAAATGAATTTATAGAGTTGTGTGAGGCGGAAAATGTTGAATGTTCAATCGTAGCCAAGATCACTTCAGACAATAGAATGAAGATGACCTGGAATGGAGAAATGATTGTTGACATTTCTAGGGATTTCTTGGACAACAATGGAGTAGATAAGCATATAAGTATTGAGGTTACTTCTCCATTAAAAATAGAAAGAGACATTCCTACTGACTTTAATAATGGATACTTGAATCTAGTGAATGATTTGAATGTATGCTCTAAACGTGGCTTATCTGAAATGTTTGATTCAACTGTCGGTGCGGGCACCGTACTTATGCCTTTTGGAGGAAAACATCAAAAAACTCCTTTACAATCTATGGTTCATTTGATTTCAGTAGAGGAAGAGACTACTTCAACATGCTCGGTGATGTCGTACGGGTTTAATCCATATATTTCAAAGCAAAGTCCATATCATGGCGCATATTTTGCAGTAGTTGAATCTCTTGCAAAAATTGTAGCGACTGGTGCAGGTGTTGAAAGTGCATATCTTTCATTCCAAGAATATTTTCCAAAGTTACATAAAGACCCTAAGAGATGGGGATTACCTTTAGCATCCTTACTTGGTGCATTTAAGGCTCAAAAAGAATTTGGGATAGCTGCAATCGGCGGGAAAGATTCGATGAGTGGATCTTTCGAAGAACTCGATGTTCCACCTACTTTAATTTCATTCGCAGTCAGTGTAGATGATGCTAATAGCATTATTTCACCAGAATTTAAGAAAGTTGACAATAATATATTTATGTTAACACCTGAAAAAACTAAGGATGGGCTATTAAATAGTGACTCGCTTAACAAGCTGTTTGCTGATATTACCGATATGATTAGAAATGGCACTATAATTAGTGCGTATACTCCTACGTATGGAGGAACGGCAGAAGCTATTTACAAAATGGCTATTGGAAATAGAATCGGTTTTGAATATAATGACAATATCGACTTGAAAACTATATTTGATTACTCCTATGGTTCGTTTATCCTTGAAGTTTCCCCAAACACGCAATTAGAAGGGGATAATGTAATATTATTAGGAAAAACGACTGCTGTTCCATCTATCAAAAAAGGAGACAACGAAATCTCATTAGATACATTGGAATCATCATATGAAGAATTGTTAGAAAGTGTGTATCCGCTACAAGTATCAAACGGCGTGAATGAACCTAGAACATTCACATATACAAAACAAGACTCTAATTCTTCAATTACAAGTAGTAAAGTAACTAATAGTAACGATTTGTCTATAGAGAATTCAAAAGTATATTCGACTAATTTAAATATAAATCAAAGTGCTCCACGTGTCCTTATCCCAGTTTTCCCAGGCACAAACTGTGAGTATGAAAGTGCTAAGGCTTTTGCATCAGCGGGTGCAATTCCTGATATTTTTGTTATTAACAACCTAAATGCAAATAAAATCGCTGAATCTGTAAACAGTTTTGCAGCTAAAATTAAGAATTCTCAAATCATATTTATCCCTGGTGGATTTTCCGGTGGAGATGAGCCTGATGGATCAGGGAAGTTTATTACGGCTTTCTTTAGAAATCAAGAAATAAAAGATTCAGTCACAGAATTGTTAGATAATAGAGATGGGCTTATGGCAGGAATATGCAATGGATTTCAAGCTCTAATCAAATTAGGCCTTTTACCATATGGGAGAATAATTGATTGTGATGAATCGATGCCTACGCTTACGCACAATCAGATAGGAAGACATCAATCAAAAATAGTTCGAACTCGCGTATCTTCAAACAAATCTCCATGGCTTTCAAATGTGAGAGTAGGGGATGTATATAATGTGCCTATTTCACACGGTGAGGGAAGATTTATTGCATCCGAAAACGATATTGCGAAAATGGCTGAATCGGGGCAGATTATTACGCAATATGTGGATTTGAATGGAAAAGTAACTTCTGATATCCAATTTAATCCTAATGGTTCATATGAGGCAATAGAGGGAATTGTTTCTCCTGATGGGAGAATTCTTGGTAAGATGGGCCATTCAGAGCGAATTGGTAAGAATCTATATAAAAATGTATCTGGTGAATATGATATGCAATTATTTAAGTCCGCTGTGGAATACTTTAAATAATTCAAATCGTACATGTCTAGAGAATTAAATTATCAAATAAAAAACCGATCTTTCATAAATTAAGTTATATTGGAAAGATCGGTTTTTTTGTTATCATGCTAGGCGCATGACATATGATTGTAATCAAATATTAAATTTGAAATGTCGTATAAGAAAGTTCGTTTTCAATTCTCAACAGTCGATTGTATTTTGCTACACGTTCAGAACGACTAGGTGCACCTGTTTTTATTTGACCGGCGTTAATAGCTACTGCAAGATCTGCTATAGTAGTGTCTTCAGTTTCACCAGAACGATGGGATATTACCGTAGTAAAACCATTTCTGTGTGCTAATTTTATAGTCTCCAAAGTTTCTGAGACTGAGCCTATTTGATTTAGTTTGATTAGAATTGAGTTTCCGCTTCCCATTTCAATGCCTTTTGCAAGTCTAGTTGAATTGGTAACAAAAAGATCATCTCCAACTAATTGAATTTTAGACCCCAGTGCTTCCGTTATTAATTTCCATCCATCCCAATCTTCTTCATCTAGTCCATCTTCGAGAGAGCATATAGGATATTTATCGCATAGATCCTGCCAATATTCTACTAGTTGCTCTGAAGTGAATTTCTCGCCTGATTTTGGCAGTCGATAACTTCCTTTATTATCACCGTCTTTCCACTCACTTGCCGCTGCATCGATTGCGATTTTAAAGTCTGCATCTGTGTTATATCCGGCTTTTTCGATAGCTACAAGTATGAAGTCTAGTGCTTCGCTTGTGCTTTGCAAATTAGGAGCAAACCCGCCCTCATCTCCAACAGATGTTGCATGACCTCTTTCTTTTAATAGAGATGCAAGTGTATGGAAAACTTCTACGCACCATCGTAGACCTTCTTTGAATGTAGGTGCTCCGATAGGCATAATCATGAATTCTTGTACATCTATGGTATTAGAAGCGTGAGCTCCTCCATTAAGGATATTCATCATAGGAATAGGTAACACATTTGCATTAGCTCCACCTAAGAATTTATACAAAGGGATTTGTAAGGAATTAGCCGCTGCTTTTGCACAAGCTATAGAAACAGCCAAAATAGCATTAGCTCCCAGTTTAGATTTGTCTGATGTGCCATCTGCGTCTATCATTAATGAGTCTATTTTGTATGTGTCGCTAGCGTCTACACCATTTAATATTTTGCTAATTTTTGTGTTTATATTTTCTACTGCTTTTTGTGTGCCTTTGCCATTATAACGGTTTTTGTCGTTATCTCTAAGTTCTAAAGCTTCGTAAATACCAGTAGATGCTCCGCTTGGAGATGCTCCTACTCCTATGCTGCCATCTGAAAGAGTTACGATTGCTTCGACGGTAGGATTACCTCTTGAATCGATTATTTCATGGCCTGTAATATCAACAATTGATAACTTTGACATTGCAAATTCTCTCCTTGTAAAGTAAGTTTAAAGTATTAAATTAATTATGTATTAATCATTAATTATTATTCAAATTCGTGTATGGAACTATGAATAATATAATCTTCCATATCTGTTATGACGATTTCGCCTTTAGCTATGATATCATAGTACCCTTCATAGTAAGAAACAGGAGCTGATAATATAATTGCATCCTCTGTTATTTCAAAATAAGCGCCATTCTCCATAGGATCTCTTGGGAGAGTTGATGATCCATCTATTTTGTATGACATACTCATGTCATTTTCGCCATTTGCTCGCAGTAACGCTGCCATATATCCGCTATAAGTATCCTCTGCATTTTCGAAGTAGAAACTTACATCAACTTCAGCATCGTCACTTGCGCCGTCTAAGGTTGCTATTTGTTCGTTAATTGCAGTAGGTGCATATCCAGTAATT
Organism: uncultured Oscillospiraceae bacterium; assembly: GCA_964370025.1. Taxonomy (GTDB): domain Bacteria; phylum Bacillota; class Clostridia; order Peptostreptococcales; family Anaerovoracaceae; genus CAYJGJ01. Next base: position 2,175 of record CAYJGJ010000024.1, on the reverse strand, counting down.
GTAAATACGATATTATCACCATCCATAGTTATTTCCACTTCGTCAGGCATATCCTCGTTACGTGATTCTGTTTGCATTCCAACTCTTCCAGTTGAGGCATCAGGTCCTGTGGCATCACTGTCGCCGCCTTCCGCTTCACCAGAATCACTTCCACACGAGACTAAGGAAAACATCAAAATCAACGATAGTAATAGTATTAACTTCTTCTTTAACATAATAAAACCTTTTTGGACATATTGATATTACTTAATTCTATATATAAGTAATTAATAGTCCTTTTCCTTTCTCCCTATTATTAAATCGAATAGGATCGATATTTATTAAACATATTATACATTCTTGTTTAATTAGTGTCAACTGTGTATGCTAATAGATATGAGATTCAAACTCTCATGTCACATTTCTTTTTATTCGTACACTACATAACTTTCTGTACGAAACAGTGCTATAATTAACATTTTCATTTGTGAATTACTATAACACTATTAAATTTAATCAGTATTTCATGCAAGTTTTGAGCAAATAATGGCATTTTGGGTTGTTTTTCTTAATAAAAAGTGGTAAAATAAATGGTAATAATAATTTTATGAAACGAGGGTAAAATGCCAAAAAATATTGACAATAAAATAAATTATTCGGAAATAACTGCTGAAATAGAAATGCTTGCAAAAAAATGCACTTCTAACAATATCCCAGATGAATTATATTCTAAGTACAAGGTAAATCGTGGACTACGTGATTTAAATGGAAATGGAGTACTAACAGGCCTAACTAATATATGTGATGTCACGGCAAAAAAGATTGTCGATGGTGTTGAAGTCCCGATGGATGGAAAATTATATTACAGAGGGATTGATGTCGAAGATCTGGTACAAGGATTTCTGAATGAAAAAAGATTTGGATTCGAAGAAACTATGTATTTACTTTTGTTCGGAGAATTGCCAACTGCACAGCAACTTGATGATTTTTGCAAACTGATTAACACATATTGTTCATTGCCACCGAAGTTTACTCGAGATATTATCATGAAAGCTCCGAGTAGCGATATGATGAATGCATTAGCTCGTAGTGTGTTGATGTTATACTATTATGATGATAATCCCGACGATGTAAGTATACCTAATATTTTGAGACAATGTATGCAACTAGTTTCGCGATTTCCAATGTTAGCTGTATATGGCTTTCACACATATAATCATTATGAAAATAACAAAAGCTTGATTATTCATCGGCCAGATAAAAAGCTCTCTATTGCGGAAAATATACTTCACATGTTTAGATACGACCAGCAATATACTGAATTGGAAGCTCGTATTTTAGATCTTGCATTGGTGCTACATGCTGATCACGGTGGTGGTAATAATTCTGCATTTACAGTGCGTGTAGTCTCATCTACTGGTACCGATACATACAGTTCTATATCTGCAGCCATTGGCAGCCTCAAAGGACCAAAACATGGCGGAGCGAATATAAGAGTTTGTCAAATGATGGAAGATTTGAAAAACAATGTAAATAATTGCAAACAAGAGACACAAGTAGCTGATTATTTGAAAAAGTTGATAAATAAACAAGCGTTCGACAGATCAGGTCTCATATATGGTATGGGGCACGCTATATATTCAATATCAGATCCGCGCGCAAAAATGTTTGAAAAATTTGTTAAGCAATTGAGTGAAGAAAAGGGAAGAGAAGAAGAGTACGAGTTATATTCAATGGTTGCACGTCTAGCTCCAGAAATTATAGCACACGAAAGAAAAATGTACAAAGGAGTATCCCCAAACATAGACTTTTATAGTGGATTTGTATATGACATGCTCAATATTCCTCCACAATTATACACTCCAATTTTTGCTATATCGCGTATAGCAGGCTGGGGTGCTCATCGAATAGAGGAATTAGCGAATAATAGTCGTATCATTCGACCTGCTTATAAAAGTGTTACTTCTCGTTCAGAGTATATCTCATTAGATAAGAGAACTGTATAAATGTGTTGACAAACGTATATAATATGTTAGTATAGTAAATGTAAAAAATTATTATAAAAATAATATAAATTTGAACCATAGTTTAGTAAATAAGTGTTAGAAAATAACGCAAGGTCGATATTATGCGATTTGAAGTCTTTTCTCGCTTAATTTAGGAGGTTTTGTTTGCAGTATTATAATTATGTAGCCC
>CAYJGJ010000023.1:0-20872 GCA_964370025.1 uncultured Oscillospiraceae bacterium | reverse complement strand
CATATCCGCCGTTTGTGATGAATACTTTTGCTCCGTTTAAAATATAGTAATCGCCATCTTCATCTGCCCTTGTTTGTTGTCCACTGGCGTCTGTACCTGCATTTGGCTCTGTAAGTCCAAATGCTCCCATCCATTCTCCTGAAAGTAGCTTCGGCAAATATTTTGCGTGCTGTTCTTTATTACCATATTTGTATATTGGCGAGCAACAAAGCGAAGTATGTGCGGAACAAATAACTCCTGTAGATGCGCATACTCTAGATAATTCCTCTACTGTGATAGCATACGATACATAGTCTCCACCTGCTCCACCATAACTGGTATCAAAAGGGATTCCCATTAATCCATATTGTGCCATCTTTTTAACTGTTTCGACGGGGAATCTGTGCTCCTTATCGATTTCTTCGGCCAATGGTTGCACTTCTCTAGTAGCAAAGTCTCTAACCATTTTCCTTACAAATTGTTGCTCTTTTGTTAGTCGAAAATTCATGTAGTTGCCTCCTTTAAATATTATACAATTCTCTATACGAATAAGTTTGACATTTATTTAACAATTATATCCGCTATAATTAAAACACTTTTTTTCTGATAATTCAAGCATTTTTGTTAATTTTCACTTATTTATCACATTTCTTTTTCTTACTTCGATTACAAGGATATCACATAGGGGTTACGACAATTAATTCCTTTTGTTCTATTGCTTCATCTACCATTTTATCAACGTTTAATTTCACCTCCGACTCTCGTATCCTTTCTTTTTGAGGACGAGTAGTTGGATGCTTAGGCAAAAAGACAGTGCAAGAATCTTCAAATGGAAGAATTGAAGTTTCAAATGTGCCGATCTCTCTCGCTTTTTCTATTATATCATTTTTTTCCAATGCTATTAATGGTCTAAATACTGGTAATGTTACCGCATCGTTCGTGGCAACTAATCCATGTGCTGTTTGGCTCGCTACTTGTCCTAAATTTTCGCCTGTTATAAGCCCTAGTGCACCTACTTGATCCGCAATCTTCTCCGCTATGCGCATCATAAATCTTCTTACTATTATCGTAGTTTCTTGCGGTGGACAGTGTTCCACAATCAGCTCTTGTATAGGTAGAATATTTATCATATGTATTTTAATATCACCGGTGTACTGTGATATTATTTTTGCTAAGTCGATTACTTTCTCTTTTGCCCTTTCACTAGTGTAAGGATAAGAGTGAAAGTGTACGGCCTCGATAAGCATCCCTCTTTTGGCCATCAGAAAGGCGGCTACAGGACTATCAATTCCGCCTGAAAGCAATACCATACCTTTTCCATTACTTCCAATCGGAAGACCCGCATATCCCTCAATCTTCTCGTGAAAAATATATGTCTTGTCTTTTCGGACATCTACAAAAAGCTGTATATTGGGATTATGTACATCTACACTAATATATTCGCAAGCGGACAGTATTTTCCCGCCTACTAAACGGGCAATATCAGGAGATTTAACTGGAAAGTTTTTGTCGGCTCTTTTTGCATCGACCTTAAAAGTAAGCGCTTCTTCAGTTACACATAGTCCCTTGATATATTCCACCGCTTTTTTTTCAATTTCTTCTAGTTCAGATGTACATTCTACCGCGGGGCTCACAGAAGCAACCCCAAATACTTTACGTATCTCTCGCACTATTGATGATTTTTCATTCGACTTGTCACTATACACAAATATTAAACCCTCGTGTCGAACTATCTCTACATCATCAAATCTCCTAAGATTTTTTCGAATTCTTTCAGACAGCATTCTTTCGAAATAGGGTTTGTTTTTTCCTTTTAATGCTATCTCTCCACATCTAACTATATAGATATTTTTCTCATTCATTTTTATTTCACCATATACTTCTATTTAGTAACGATTTAACTTTCTAATGCGTGTGACGGCCGTTTTTAATTTTGATAACACATAGTCAATCTGCGATATATTGTTAAATTCTGAAAAACTAAAACGGATTGCTGATTCGATAGCTTTACTGCTCAGTCCCATTGCTTCTAAAACATGACTATTCGTCTTACTCCCGGAAGAACATGCGGCGCCTGTAGATACAAATATACTATCTTCCTCGAGCATATGAAGTAAAATCTCGCCTCTCGTTCCGATAAATGAAACATTTAAAATAGATGGCACGCATCCTTGCTCAGAGATTTCGATACTATTTATCACTACATCATCTATCTCTTTCTTTATTCCATTTAACAGATATTCTCTACATTCTTTCATTAAACGAATACGGCTTTCAAATGTTTCGGAATTTATTTTGATAGCAGTTGCCATTCCACGAATAGAAGGAACATTTTCTGTCCCAGCCCTAAACCCATTTTCCTGTCCACCGCCTACTACAAAAGGAGTGAAGAGAGAGTTTGTTCTTTTACACATTATACCAAATCCCTTTGGGCCATGTATTTTATGTCCGCTGAGAGTAATTATGTCTGCATTCAAGTTTTTTATATCAACTTTACCGAGAGCCTGAACCGCATCTGTATGAAATCTAATATTAGTATTTGACTCGGCATTAAACGTTTTTATTAAATTCGCAACTTCATTGATTGGCATAATAGTGCCAACTTCGTTATTAACAGTCATTATTGATATAAACACAGTACGCTTATCAATAAGTGATTTTAGCTGTTCTATATCTATTTGACACTTATCATCCACATCGAGATATTCAATATGAAATCCCATCTTTTCATATTCTATGCAGCATTTTAAAACTGCTGGATGTTCGACACGTGTCGCAATTATCTTGCCTAAATTCATTTCTTTATTCTGTGGTTGAGCATTTTTACTTCTAGCTAAAATTGGATTCAATGCCCCCCAAAATGCCGCGTTTGCGCCTTCTGTACCTCCACTATTGAAGTAAATTTGATTTGGCTCTACTGCGAATGTCTTTGAAATATCTTCCCTACTTTTTTTCACTATTTTCTCAGCATTCAACCCCATCCTATGCAACGATGAGGGATTTCCATAATCCTCTTGCATGACCTTCATCATTTCAGATGTTACTTCGTCGTATTGTATCGTTGTTGCACTATTGTCTAGATATACAATCATTCCTTCTCCTATTAGCGCTTTCAATATATTTTTTCTACTATTACTTGAATCTTCGAATTTATGACAACTTTTTATTTTGGAATACACATTTTGTCTATATTTTAAGAAAAGGTGCATCTAGCATTACACTTGATGCGCCTTTATCAATTTCTTAAATCTAATTAAGGATTCTCCAAGCCCCTTAATAAATTATATACAAAACTGCAGTTCGAGAAGTGTAGTTTACAATTTATTTTGCATAATCGACAGCCCTAGTTTCTCGAATTACATTAACCTTAATCTGTCCGGGGTATTCTAGCTCGGACTGAATTTTTTCGGTTATTTCTCGTGCAAGGAGTTCTAGTTCATTTTCCTTTACCACCTCAGGTTTCGCAATGATTCTGATTTCACGCCCTGCCTGTATCGCGTAGGATTTTTCTACTCCAACGGTTGTGTTCGCAATTTCTTCTAACTTTTGCAATCTCTTTATATAAGTTTCAATAGTATCTCTTCTAGCTCCAGGACGAGCTGCAGATAAAGTATCGGCAGCGGTCACTAGGACTGCTTCCATGCTTTTATGTTCACAGTCACCATGATGAGAAGCCATTCCATTTATAACCGCGTCAGATTCCTTGTATCTTCTAAGCAAATCAATACCTATATTTACATGGGTATCTTCTATTTCATGAGTCAGTGCCTTACCTATATCATGCAATAGGCCCGCCCTTTTTGCTACTTTGACATTTAAGCCTAATTGACTAGCCATAAGGCCTGCAAGATGTGCTACTTCTATAGAGTGTTTTAGTACATTTTGTCCATAAGAAGTTCTATATCTCATCGATCCTAGTAATCTAATTAGTTCTGGATGCAAATTGTGAATACCTAGTTCAAAAACAGCTTGGTCTCCGTCTTCCTTAATTTTTTTATTCACATCATTTTCTGCATTTTTTACGACTTCCTCTATTCTTGCTGGATGAATTCTACCATCTACGATCAATTTCTCCAATGAAATTCGAGCAATCTCTCTCCTAATAGGGTCATGCGATGATAAAATTACTGCTTCTGGTGTATCGTCAATAATAAAGTCTACGCCTGTCATAGTTTCTACAGCCCTAATGTTTCGTCCTTCCCGACCTATGATTCTACCCTTCATGTCATCGTTTGGCAGATTAACCACCGATACTGTCGTTTCAGCGATGTAATCTGATGAACATCTTTCTATAGCACTGATAATTATTTCTTTTGCTTCCTTGTCCGCGTCTTCTCTTGCTTTACTCACCATTTCTTTAATTAGTAAAGATGTTTCAGGCCTAATTTGCTCTTTAGTATTATTTAGAAGAATGTCCCTCGCTTCATCTTGGGATAACTGTGATACTTTCTCAAGCTCGTTTGTTTGTTTATCTATAATGCTTTGGAGTTCTCTTTCTCGCTCAGCAGTTTTTTGCTCTTTTCTAGCGATATTTTCTTCTTTACGTTCAATATTTCCTAATTTTTTATCTATAGATTCCTCTTTTTGCAAGAGTCTTTTTTCGGACCTATGTATTTCTTGTCGTCTTTCTTTTATTTCGGTTTCCCAAACATCTCTCATTTTTTGGACTTCATCTTTTGTGTCGGCCATCATCTCTTTGCGTATGACCTCTGCCTTGTTTTCTGCGTCTAATATTAAATTTTTAGCTTTTTGCTCCGCATTCCCTATGCTTTTTTCCGATACATTTTTTCTGATAATATATCCTACTAGACCGCCAACAATCAAAGACGGACCTAGCACAATTAGAAATAATATTAAATCCATTTGTCACCTCCTTTTAGTGAATTTCGTTTTTGATAATTTTTACTTTGTCGACTTTTGAAACGATACAATAATCAACTTTTTCTTTTTAGAATAATATTTTATGTTCTATAACCAGTACTGGAGTAGCTAGTTTCCTAGCTACTGTAATTTACACTGTTGTAGCTGCTTCTTTTGAATTATCGCTCTTCTTATTATCTGTTTCCGCTTTCGAAGCGATTGCAGGTTTTGGGTCAGTAGGTGTCTTCGGTGTTATAGATGCTTTAGGTGCGACCGGCTTCTTTGGACGCATATTTACTATAGCTTCTGTTGGGCATTCTTTCACGCACTTTCCACAGTTTTTACATGTGATAGGGTCAATTTTTGCAACTTTATCTTCTACTATGATAGAATCAAAAGGACATGCCTTAACGCATTTCCCGCATCCTATACATCCATTTGAACACGCTTTCATAGTCTTTGGAGCAGAATCGTTAGATTTGCATTTAACCATAACCATGTTCTTTTTAGTTTGCATAGCAATAACATTATTGGGACACACTTTTGCGCATAATCCACAAGCAACACATAAGTCCCTATCTACTACCGCAACTCCATTCAATACGAATATTGCATCATACGCACACACAACCTCACAATCACCAAGTCCCAAGCACCCGTGAGTACAAGCATACATTCCTCCATAAAGCTGTTTTGCCGAAACGCAAGTTTTGTTACCCTTGTAGTTCAATATTGTTTTTGCTGCATCGTCGTTACCATTACATCTAACAACCGCAACTTGAGGATCCGCGCTTTGAGCTTCTACTCCAAGAACAGCTGCTAGCTTTCCAACAAGATCCGCCCCACCTACAGGGCAAAGCGATGTTCCTATACTATTGTCCGCAGCCAATGCATTTGCATAGTCATCGCAACCAGCAAAACCACAAGCTCCGCAATTCGCACCAGGCATTTGTTCCCTTAGCAATGCTACAGTTTCATCTACAGGTACAAAAAACAATTTTGATGCAACTACCAATATTATAGCAGCTACGAATCCTAATGCACAAACTACTCCAACAGCAGTCATTATATCTGTCATTTTTTGCCTCCTTACTGAAATAAACCGCTAAAGCCCATGAAAGACATCGACAAAATAGCAGCACTTATTAATGTAATAGGAATTCCTCGGAATGATTTTGGTATGTTTTTGTCATTTTCCAGTTTGCGTCTGATACTTGCAAAAAGTATCATAGCTAAAAGGAATCCGATTCCTGCACCTAGCGCGTTAAACAAAGACTCAACATATGTAAAGTTTTCATCTATATTCATTATTGTAACACCTAGCACTGCACAGTTAGTCGTTATTAATGGCAAGTATACACCCAACGATCTATGCAATGCTGGGATATATTTTTTCAAAATCATTTCTACTAATTGTACCAACGATGCTATTACAAGTATAAACACTATCGTTTGGAGATATTCCAACTCAAAGCTAACGAGTACACCCATTATTGGAAATGTAGCCGCCGTAGCTAATATCATTACAAAAGTTACAGCAAACCCCATGCCTATCGCAGAATCCAATTTCTTTGATACACCTAAGAAAGGACATATTCCAAGGAATTGCGACAACACATAGTTATTTACCAATATTACACTCATCATTATTGATATTATTTCCGCACTCATTACTTTTCATCCCCTTTCTTTTCGTCTTCCAAATTATTTTGTTCTCCGTCAGGGGTGTTGCTTTTTGTTTCAGCTTTATTGTGCTCATTAGTTTTAGATGTATCCTTACTAGCTTTCTGAGCAGTCAATTCCTTAGAAGAATCACATCCATTGTCATTTGCTTTATTCTGAGAGCATGTAGAAACGATAGGACATCCCTTGCAGTCAAACGACTTACGCTTTACGCCCTTTCCTTTTGTCACATAGTTAACGAATGCAATTAGAATTGCATAAACAAAGAAACCGCCTGGTGCCAACATGAAAATTCCCATCGGCGTAATTCCCTCGGCAAGTTGAATTCCAAGTATTGTCCCACTACCCAAGATTTCTCTGATTGCTCCCATCGCTGACAATGCTAATGTAAATCCAAGCCCCATACCGATACCATCTAAAGCTGAGTCAAATACTGAATTTTTGCTAGCGAACATTTCCGCTCTTCCTAATATGATACAGTTTACAACTATCAGTGGAATGAATATTCCCAAAGATGCATATAAATCTGGAATGAACGCTTTCAAAAGAAGTTCAACTATCGTTACGAATCCAGCAATAACTACTATGTAGCATGGAATTCTTACGTTATCAGGTATAATACTTTTTAACATAGATATTACTATATTAGAACAAATCAATACCGCTGTTGCTGAAATCCCCATACCGAAGCCGTTTTCGAGCGATGTGCTTACTGCAAGTGCCGGGCATGTTCCAAGTAATAATACTAATACAGGATTTTCTTTTATTATTCCTTTTGTGAGAATACTAAGTTTATTATTAATCATTGAGAACCTCCTGCTATTTTATATTGCTCCAAGGCTGCTCTTACACCATAATGTAATGCGTCAGATGTAACTGTCGCACCAGCAACATGCGTGATAGATTGTTCATCCTTTGCCTTGTTTGACAACAACTCAGTTATTCCAATATATTGTGGAAGATAATTCTCTTCGTCTTGGGCTTTCGTACCCAATCCAGGCGTATCCGCATGTTCGGTAACTTTTATACCCAATATTGCTCCTTCAGGATCTATTCCTACCATCTGGATCATAGGACCACCAAAGCTCTTTGTAGAAACAGTAACTACCATCCCCGTTCCATTTTCGGCAACGAAACATTCGGTGACAAACACTGCACCTTCTTCAAGAACAATCAAATCTCCATCAAATGCCTTGAACGAATCTGCATCTGGTAATAATTCTTTTCTAGCTGCTTCTGCTGTTGCTTGAGAGTTTTCTGCTATTATGGGATCTGTAATGCTATTGGTGATTGCCAATGCAACCGTGATCACCAAGGTAATTGCGACTAAAACTACAACTGGAATATATGACGCCTTATGTTTTTTCAAAAAAGTTAACACTTTTTGAGTTACCTCTTTAGACTGTACCCCAGTATCGTTTTGAGACGAACTTTCTACTGTCGTGTTTGAAGTCCCATCAGTGATGTCATTTATTGTTGGTGTATCAACACTGTCATTTGTTACGTCACTAGCAACACCGACATTTGTCGCGTCATTAGCGAGTTCTGCCGTTTCTGCTAAAGATTTAGAAGCTTCCGTTTTCTTTTTGCTTGGAGCAGTCTTTTTCTTTGCACTTGTCTCCTTTTCCACTACTTTTGCGGTATCACCTGCAGCATCTGACGTTGCTTCTGACTTTGCGGCACCCTTTACTTTAGATGCCGATTTCGATTTGGTCGTATTAGCTGTTTTAGGTGTCGATTTATCTTTAGTACTCTCTTTTACTTTAGATGTACCGCTAGCTTTAGAAGCTGCTTTTACTTCAGCTAAAGTTTCTTCTGCAATTGAATCTTTATTTAACTTTGGCATTTTTTTCACCTCCGTTCAAAATTTTTGTTGCAAGATCATCTATAAGTGGGGTCATAATATTCATAAGCAATATCGCAAATGAAACACCTTCAGGATATGTAGCCCAGAATCTAATTACGAGTGTCAAAAGCCCACATCCAATACCGAACATCCATTTTCCCAGAGGGAGTATGGGACTTGTGACATAGTCTGTAGCCATAAAAAATGCACCAATCATCACACCACCTGCGAATATGTGGAATAATGCCATTTCAAATGCAGCCACATCTATTTCTACGAAAGAATAATATAGAAACGATCCAACAAATACTGTCCCGATGAATGACACGGGGATGATATATGAAATAACTTTTTGGAATATTAGATATATACCACCTATAATTAAGGCAAATGCACTGATTTCGCCCAAACATCCATCTACCAGTCCTAGGAAAAGTGACATATTATTAGGCAAGTTTCCTTCTGCAAGAATTACTCCCGCATCTACAGGTAATGATTGCAATTCTCCAAGCGGCGTCGCACCGGTAAGAGAATCCGCAATATTAGGGGAAACCCATGTGGTCATTTCTGTTGTAAATGAAAGGACTAACACAATTCTTGCTGTTATTGCTGGATTTGCAAAGTTTTTACCAAGACCACCGAACACCTGTTTTACTATTATTATTGCTACGAAGCAACCAAGAATTGCAATCCACAAAGGCAATCCTACAGGCACATTATATGCTATCAAAAGCCCGGTTACCGCAGCACTTAAGTCTCCAATCGTTTGAGTTCTCTTCATCAGTATATTAAATAGAGCTTCGAAAACTACCGCTGCCGTTACACATACAAACATCATAAGTAATGCGGCCATTCCAAACACATATACACTTACAAGGGCGGCAGGCAACAGCGCAATTAAGACTAATCCCATAGTCCTAGTTGTGTCTACACTCGTAACTAAATGAGGAGAAGGTGATACATCTAAATTCGAATAAACTTGTTTCATTATTTACCCCCCGCTTCTTTTAAAACTGCTTTACCTAGCTTATTAAGAAATCCAAGTGGACGTCTAGCAGGACATATGAAAGAACAACTTCCACATTCCATACATTGATTAACATTTAGATATTTTAGCCTATCTACATTTTGAGTTTCATAAGCATCTGCTAGTCCCGTAGGAAGCAGTTTGAACGGACATACCGAATGACATCTACCGCAGTTGATACATGCCGTTTCCTCTGGGATTATCGATTCCTTGCCAGCAAAAGCCAAAATCGCATTAGTACCTTTCATCGTTGGGATTTCATCACTAAAGATCGCTCTTCCCATCATTGGGCCTCCTAGCAAAATCTTCTTAGGATCCTGAATATATCCTCCGCAATACTCAACAACATCTCCGACAGGAGTGCCGATTGGAACTAATACATTCTTAGGTGTCGCCACCGCATTTCCATCTACTGTGATTCTTTTGTTTATAAGTGGCATCCCATCTTTGAAATATTGCCCAATAAAAGCGACGCTTGCTACATTGGAAAGTACAATACCAAGCGATGCTGGTAAAACTCCCGCATCGAGATTTTTGCCTGTAATTTCATAGACCAATACACGTTCAGCTCCCTTAGGGTATCTCGACAATAATGAAAAAGTTTCGATATTCGTAATATTATTTTCTAATATCAGTTTGTTTAAATGATCAATCGCGTCTTTTTTATTTTCCTCTATGCCGATATAACCTTTTTTCAAATCGAGATGCTTCATGATTAAAGTCATACCATATAAAAGTTCATCCGCTGCTTCCAACATCAATCTATGGTCAGCTGTGATATATGGCTCACACTCGGCAGCATTTACGATTAGGGTGTCTACAGGGTCTTTAGGATTAAATTTAATGTGCGCTGGAAACGCAGCGCCGCCCAGTCCTACCAAACCGCTCTCTCTAACCGCAGCAACAAATTCTTCTAGGTTATTTGCTACTGGTATTGCAAGTCCATCGTATCTATTTTGTTCTTTGTCTGTTTTGATAGTGATAAGCGTATCGGCTCCGCCACTTACAGAACGTTGCTCCTCGATTGCTAAAACTGAGCCAGATACGCTTGAATGAACAGGCGCACTCACAAACGCGTCCGTTTCTCCAATTTTTTGCCCTACTTTAACATAATCTCCCTTTTTAACAATAGGAGCACATGGAGCGCCTATGTTCTGAGACATTGAAATTTTGACAACATCAGGGACAGACATTACCTCTGTTTCAAAAGATGCTGTATTTTTAAAATGTCCAGTCTTAACACTAGGCAATCTTTTTTTGTTTATAAGCATTTATTAATCCTGCCTTTCTTGCAAAAATGCTATAATAACTGTGACAAACGATAACATATCCTTACGGCCGCCACCGCTGTCCGCTATAGATAATCCGCCATTGTAGATAGATTCAAAATTAAACAAATTGATGCGCAAAATACGCAATAATCCCAAGACAAATCTATCTTACTTGAGGATTGATTTTTTTGTGAAATTGTAACATTTCAGACTATTTATTATACATTTAAATGTTAAAAATGTCAAATGCTAAAATTTCCCATTACTATTGATTACTTAGTTTCAATGTGATATATTATTTTTAAGTAGTACCCTTATCGGACACTAAAGTAAAGTTATTTGTCATAAATAGAAAGGAGAACTGTATTATGGATATGATAGCAGCATACTTAAGCCACTCCACATCGGCCTTGCGACAAAACATAGCCATGGCGGTTACCGACATGGCTATGACTGACAGCGCTGAACAAATGACTAATTTAGTTGCGCAAATAAAAGCGATCAATCCCGGCGCGCAGATTGCACCTGTGGCAACAGGTGGGGTTGGATACAACCTCGACACACGCGCTTAACCAGACGCAATTGAAAAGTAAAATGAGAGGAATATAAATGAAAAAATTTAAAATTGAACTTGAAAATGGAGATATAATGACTGGGGAGTTGTATGAAGAAATTGCTCCTAAAACTGTCGAAAACTTTGAAAAACTTGCCAATGATAACTTTTACGATGGCCTTATTTTTCATAGAGTTATTCCTGGTTTTATGATTCAAGGCGGATGCCCTGATGGCACAGGAATGGGTGGCACCGACAATAAGATTAGTGGCGAGTTCTCTCAAAATGGATTTAAAAACGATCTTAAACATGAAAGAGGAGTTCTCTCCATGGCCAGATCTCAAAATCCTAATTCTGCTTCATGTCAGTTTTTTATTATGGTTGATAATTCTCCACATTTAGACGGTAGTTATGCAGCATTTGGTAAGGTTACGAACGGAATTGAAGCAGCAGACAAGATTGTTAGCACCCCTACAGATGCTATGGATAAACCCAAAGAGCGTCAAGGGATAAAGAAAATTAGTGTAGAGTAATATTAGACATAAAACAAATAAACACTAACGTGAAGGGGCGACTTTATGTTCGCCCCTTCATAATCATTTATATCATTGCTATTTTAATTATATCAGCACATCAATGAACACGCAACTAACGACTTCCTTATTAAAAACTTATTAGATAGCAAAATCCCTGGTTAATAGTTGCTTAAACAATAACCAGGGATTTGTTTTTTTTGTAATTATTAAGTTAATGAATATCATCTCCAAGTTACGCATTGTAGTTTAACTTTGAAATAACGCTCTTGATTCGATGCATTCATTACGCATGTTATTTACTAGGACATAAGCTTGATTACATCATGCCGCCCATTCCGCCCATGCCACCCATTCCGCCAGCTGGCATTCCAGCCATAGGGCTATCTTCTTTGCAATCTACAACTCCAGCTTCCGTCGTAAGAAGCATCGCTGATGCAGAAGCCGCATTTTGAAGAGCAGATCTAGTAACTTTAGCTGGGTCTACGATACCAGCTTTGATCATGTCTACATATTCTTCACTCGCTGCATTAAATCCAATTCCTTTTTCTCTAGATTTAACTTCTGCTACTACTACGCTTCCTTCGTGTCCTGCATTTTCGGCAATTTGTCTAATAGGTTCTTCTAATGCTCTCATCAATATAGCTGCACCTGTCTTTTCATCACCAGTCATTTTATCTACGTATACTTTAACTTTATCGATAGTACTCGCAAGCGCAACTCCGCCGCCAGCTACAATGCCTTCTTCTACAGCTGCTTTTGTAGCATTAAGTGCATCTTCGATTCTTAGTTTCTTTTCTTTTAATTCTGTTTCTGTAGCAGCGCCTACTTGAATTACAGCTACACCACCAGAGAGTTTTGCAAGTCTTTCTTGCAACTTTTCAGTATCAAACTCTGAATCGCTTTCTTCTGCTTGTTTTCTTATAGAAGATATTCTCGCTTCGATGTCTGAGCTTTCACCCATTCCATTTACTATTACTGTATTATCCTTGTCAACTTTGACTGTAGAAGCACCACCTAACATATCTAAAGTAGCTTCTGCAAGAACATATCCTAATTCTTCACTAATTACAGTTGCACCCGTAAGTATTGCTATGTCTTCAACCATTGCTTTTCTTCTATCTCCAAACCCTGGAGCTTTGACTGCAACAGCATCGATAGTTCCTCTAAGCTTGTTGACTACCAACGTAGCAAGAGCTTCGCCTTCGACATCTTCTGCAACGATCAGAAGACTTCTTCCTTGTTTCATTATTTGCTCAAGCAAAGGCACTAAATCTGCAATGTTAGTGATTTTTTTATCGGTAAGCAAGATATATGGATTGTCCATTACGGCTTCCATTTTATCAGCATCATTTACCATATACGGTGACAAGTAACCTCTATCAAACTGCATTCCTTCAACCACATCTAAAGTAGTTCCCAAAGATTTAGATTCTTCGACTGTAATTACTCCATCTTTTCCTACTTTTTCCATAGCTTCAGCGATAAGACTACCTATTTCATCATCACCGGCAGAAATCGAAGCTACTTGTGCTATGCTTTCTTTAGTCTCTACAGGATTAGCCAAATCTTTGATTTCTTGGACTGCAATATCAACAGCTCCTTGGATTCCTCTTTTTAGTCCCATAGGATTAGCTCCTGCAGCAACATTCTTAAATCCTTCTCTTACTATGATTTGTGAAAGCAAAGTCGCAGTGGTTGTTCCGTCACCTGCAACGTCGTTAGTCTTAGTTGCAACTTCCTTAACTAGTTGTGCTCCCATGTTTTCTACTGCATCTTCTAACTCTATTTCTCTTGCAATTGTAACACCATCATTAGTGATAAGTGGAGATCCAAAAGATTTGCTCAATAGAACATTTCTTCCCTTAGGTCCCAATGTTACCTTAACAGTGTCTGCTAGTTTATCTACACCTGCCTGTAATTTTCTTCTTGCATCTTCTCCATAATATAAGTCTTTTGCCATTTAAATTAATCCTCCTATACTTTATATATATTTTAAATTGCTTCTATCTAATTATCTAATTCGAAGCAATTCCCACAATCTTACTATTCTACAATCGCTAAGATATCGCTTTGCGACATTACGGTATATTCTTCACCTTCGTATTTTACATTAGTGCCAGCGTATTGTGCGAATATTACTTTGTCACCAACAGCAACTTCAATCTTTTCTTCGCTTGTTCCTGGTCCTACTGCTATAACTTCAGCTATTTGTGGTTTTTCCTTTGCACTGCTAGTAAGAATAATTCCACCTTGTGTTTTTTCTTCCGCTTCAAGTCTCTTAATTACAACTCTTGCTCCAATTGGTTTGATAGCCATTTTTGTTTTCCTCCTTTAATAATGAAAGTTATTTTTATTTTTTTATTATTGTACAGTTCACTGACACAATTAGCACTCTTCAAGGTCGAGTGCTGATTATAAATATATTTTACACTACTATATAATTTTGTCAATACATTTTTTGGGAAAATCAACAAAAAATCTCTCATGTTGCATACCACACTGTTCTTGTAAAATTTTTTTACTATGGTATACTATATAAACAACATGCAAATAGAAGCCTTAGACGCGCTTAATAATAAAGTTGTATTGCTTCGCAGTATTAATAAGCCGTAAACGTAAATGTGATTTATTCATAATATCCAATGATATTTCCTGCAATAGCGTCCGAAGATTTTGTTGAAACACCTCGAATTGGTATTTTTTCATTATATAGCAATCAATGTATTGAAATATAACGAAAAATAGTGTAAAATAAAACCTATAAATTCACACGCTATCTATTTTTTTGATAGTCAAAATACATTTTAAGTTTAAATTAATAAGGAGGAGTACAATGGCTTATATTTTTGACGAACCATCTAGAACATTCAGTGAATATCTCTTAATTCCAGGATATTCATCCAAGGAAGCGACGATAGATAAAGTCAGCCTACGAACGCCTATTACAAAATATAAAAAAGGTGAAACTCCCGCACTATTTCTCAATATACCATTGTCATCCGCGATAATGCAATCCGTCTCCGACGATGGCATGGCAGTAGCGCTTGCAAAAGAAGGCGGAATTTCATTTGTCTTTTGCTCTCAAAGCGTCGAAAGCCAAGTTAAGATGATCAAAAGGGTCAAATCACACAAAGCGGGTTTCGTAATGAGCGATAGCAACTTGCGTCCAGACCACACATTGGCGGACATCATAGAAATCAAAGAAAAAAGAGGGCACTCGACTGTTGCAATTACAGATGACGGAACCTCGGCAGGCAAGATGCTTGGTTTGGTAACTAGCAGAGATTATCGAATAAGCAGAATGAGCCCCGACACAAAAATATCAGAGTTTATGACGTCTTTTGACAAACTAGTAATTGGGAAAAATGGCATCACGCTGAGCGAGGCTAATGATATTTTGTGGGAACATAAACTTAATGCTCTTCCTATCGTAGATGACAACCAACGACTCACCCACTTTGTGTTCCGAAAAGACTATCACAATCACAAAATGAATCCGTACGAACTCTTAGATAAAAATAAAAGTTATGTAGTCGGCGCGGGTGTGAACACAAGAGATTATGAAGAAAGAATTCCCGCCCTCGTAGAAGCTGGCGCGGATATCCTTTGCATAGATTCTTCAGAAGGATTTAGCGAATGGCAATCAGACACTATCGCATGGGTGCGCAAAACTTACGGAGATTCTGTTAAAATAGGTGCTGGAAATGTAGTGGACAAAGAAGGCTTTGACTTTTTAGCAGAAGCTGGTGCTGATTTCATCAAAATAGGAATTGGCGGGGGATCTATATGCATAACTCGTGAACAAAAAGGAATCGGAAGAGGTCAGGCTTCGGCTGTAATAGAAGTGGCAAAAGCCAGGAACGACTATTTTGAAAAAACAGGAATATATATCCCGATATGTTCCGATGGAGGGGTTGTATACGATTACCACATGACTATGGCCTTAGCAATGGGCGCAGACTTTATCATGCTCGGCAGGTACTTCGCAAGATTCGATGAATCACCATCTAATAAAATAAATGTTAATGGTGCATACATGAAAGAATATTGGGGTGAAGGATCAAGTCGTGCGAGAAACTGGCAAAGATACGACAATGGTGGCGACGGCACTATGAAGTTTGAAGAAGGTGTCGACTCTTACGTCCCTTACGCTGGAAGGCTACACGACAATATTACAGTTTCTTTAAATAAGGTAAAAGCTACGATGTGCAATTGTGGAGTTACGGACCTTCCGACATTACAAAAAGAAGCAAAACTCACACTAGTTTCTGCAACAAGCATCGTAGAAGGTGGTGCACACGACGTAATCTTAAAAGATACAACGCAAGGCGTGATGAGATAATAACAGTAATAACAATTACATAAAAACAAAAGAAAGGCATAAAACAAGATGAAATACTTAATAGTAATTCCAGATGGCGCAGCGGATGATCCTATAGAAAGACTTGGGGGGAAAACCCCTCTTGAAGTTGCCGATATCCCATTCATCAATGCACTAGCGAGCAAGGGGAAAATAGGACTCGTCAACACTATTCCAAAAGGCATAGCACCTGGAAGCGATGCTGCCAATCTATCCGTAATGGGGTATGATCCAAGCGTTTATCTCACAGGAAGATCTCCTATCGAAGCTGTCAGCATTGGAATCCAACTAAATTCGACAGATGTCGCTTTTAGAGCGAATATTGTAACACTAGAGGGAAATGGAAATTACGACGATTTGATCGTAAAAGACCACAGTGCCGGAGATATTACAACAGAAGAAGCCGATGTTCTGATTCAAGCTATTAAAGCAAAATTCGACACCGATAAGATTGCATTTCATACAGGAACAGGTTATAGGCACTGCATGGTAGTTTCTAATGGTGAAACTCATTATAAGTGCACACCTCCGCATGATATATTAGATAAGCGTGCAGGCGACTACCTTCCTCAAGGAGATGGAAGTGAATTCATTACTAAAATAATGAGAGAAAGTTTTGACATCTTAGATAATCACCCAATTAATCTTAAGCGTGCAGCAAAGGGGTTAAACAAGGCAAACTCGCTATGGATATGGGGACAAGGGAAAAAACCTAGTCTCGATTCTTTCAACTCCAAATTTGGAATTACTGGAAGCGTAATAAGTGCGGTAGACTTAATAAAAGGAATAGGAATATGCGCAGGTCTCGATAGTGTTGAAGTTGACGGAGCTACTGGAAATTTACATACGAACTACAAGGGCAAGGCTGATGCTGCACTTGCTGAATTCAACAAAGGAAAAGATTTTGTATATTTACATTTTGAGGGTCCAGACGAATGCTCTCACCAAGGCGATTTAAACGGAAAATTACAATCACTAAAAGACATAGATGAAAAAGTAATTGCGTATATTATAGAAGACTTTAATAGGAGAGGTGAAGATATTAGAATATTGATAGTGCCTGATCATAGGACTCCTATAGCAACCAGAACTCATTCCTCCGACCCTGTTCCATACGTTATTTATCAAAACAACTCGGAAAGCACTCTAAATGAAGAGAAAAAATTCAACGAAGTAGCAGGTCAATTAGGCGAACATTTTTCTGATGGATACTTGCTGACAAACTATTTTTTCTCAAACTAGCCATGATTGTGCTTTGAGATGGAGAATTTGTAAATGAAAAAATTACGCAGTATAATAGTAGCATTATTAATTGCAATAGTTTTATGTAATATTATTCCTATGCAAGGTGTTATTGCGGAAGAAGAAACTCCAATTCCACTTCCGGATGTGAGAGCTGATTCTGCTATAGTTTTCTGTGAAAACACGAGCGAAGTTTTGTATGAAAAAAACATGCACACGCGAACATGGCCGATGTCAACCACAAAACTTCTTACGGCAATTACTGCAACTCAACATCTAAATTTGCATCAAGAAATTACGATTACAGCGGAAAGTGCATATGAAGTAGGCAGCAGTATGGGAATTCTCGTAGGTGAAGTATTTACCACAGAGGAATTACTCTATGGCATGCTACTTGAATCTGGCAACGACGCAGCAAATGCTCTTGCGATAGCTGCAGCTGGAAGTCTATCCGCATTTGCCGCTTTGATGAATGATATGGCTGCACAAATAGGAATGACTAATAGCCATTTCGTAAACCCTAGTGGACTCGATCACTCAAATCAATACTCGACTGTATATGATTTGATGTTGTTAGGAGAGGTCGCTTTTGACAATTATATTATCAGACAAATAATTGAAACTAAAAGTTACACACTTCCCGCGACTAATCTGAGAGATTCTCGAACTTTGACTGTAAGTAGCACGATGTCTTATGATGGATACTTTGGAGGGAAATCAGGTTCATACAGCGATAGCAAAGTGGGATATGTAGGTGGATACGAAAAAGATGGTCTGCGACTTATTGCTGTCGTCCTCGACACTACTTCTTCGCAGAGAATGACAGATATTGCGAAGTTATTTGACTATGGTGTAGCAAGCATGGTTAAAACTACGATCCATGAACCCGGATACATCACGGGCAAAGCAAAAGTAGAAATGGGCGCTGTTACTAGGACAACAGGTGTAGTCAACGAGACTATTACGGCATATCTTCCCAAAGAAGCTTCCTTAAACTTAGTAAGTCTTAATCCTATTTACGACGAAATAACTGCACCGATAAGTGAAGGGGATAAAATAGGATCCCTTGAGTTATACTTACATGATGAGTTAATCCATACTTACGATATACAATCGACAGATGACGTGGAAGTAGGCTGGTTCACTGCCCGTTTGGGAATATCGAACCTTACGGCTGTAATTCTGACAGCCATAATTTTACTTATTGTCGCCGTACTTATGAGACGAAATGCGATTAGACAGAGAAAAGAAAAAATAATGGAAGAACGCCGCAAAGAAAGATTACAGCAGATTGCAAAGAAACAATTAGAAATTGAAGAGGATCGAAAAAGACGTGGATGGACTTATTAATGTATAGAGTTATTAACGATTGGACCTATTAATATGTTTGATATTGAAAGCAATCTAAAAAATCTTCCCGATAAACCGGGAGTATATCTACACAAAGACATAATGGGTGAAATCATTTATGTAGGCAAGGCTGTCTCGCTCAAAAATAGAGTGAGGCAGTATTTTCATAATAGCGCAAAACTAGACGTAAAAACTAGAAGTATGGTTGCACATATATATGAATTTGAATATATTACTTGCAAGACAGAAATGGAAGCCCTTATTTTAGAATGCAATCTAATCAAAAGATACAGGCCAAAATACAATGTGCTTTTGCGAGATGACAAGACATATCCATATATAGTCGTTACTGTAAGTGAAGAGTTTCCACGTATACTAAAAACCAGAAGAATAAAAAAAGATGGAAACAAGTATTTCGGACCTTACAGCGATGTAGGAGCTGTAAATACCATAGTCGATTTGTTAAACGACATTCTCCCTCTCAAAAAATGCACTCTACAAAAATTCCCACAAGGACATCGTGAGTGTTTAAACTACCACATCGGCAAATGTCTAGGAGTATGCATTAATACTGCAGACAAAGAAGCCTATGCGCAACACGTCGAGTCGGCTTTGAACTACCTAAGTGGAAGAGATAAATCTCTCGAAAGATACTTAACTAATAAAATGAACATATGTGTAGATACTCTTAATTTTGAAGAAGCCAGCAAATATAGAGACTTTCTAAATAGTCTTAAATCCCTACAATCGCTTCAAAGAGTTTCTTATGTAAGTGGAAAAGATCTAGATGTGGTATTGCATCTTGTAGATGAAGAACAATCTAGCGTGGTTCTTTTTTCATACAGAGATGGCAAGTTTGCAGGAAGAGAAATTTTCCCACTAAATGCTGAACACATAGAAAACGATGAGCAAATAATTTCTTCTTTCATAAAACAATACTACTCGATGTGGGCACTACCAGTGCCAGAGATAATAGTAGAAACGGAAATTGACGATGCAAGCTCGGTTGAAGAATTTTTAAGAAAAGGTGAGTATAACACAAAAATAATTTGCCCGCAAAAAGGTGAAAAAAAGCAAATACTTATGCTAGTAAAAGATGATGCTAGTGAATTGCTAAAAACGATGAAAGATAGAAGCGATCAACTGAAAAATAAAAAAGATTCAATAAATAAAGAAATAGCAGAAATAATATCGGCAAGCGGCTTCACACCACGCAATCTAACTACGTCTTATAATTCTGAAGATGGATATAGAATAGAATCATACGACATCTCCAACACTAATGGAATAGACACAGTCGGCGCCATGATAGTCTTCGAGGGACTTCGCAAAGTCAAAAAGGACTATAGAAGATTCAAAATCAAAACAATAGTGGGGCAAAACGATTACGGCAGTTTAGAAGAAATGATTAGAAGACGATACAAAAGGGCGTTAGGAGAGGATAGCTCTTTTTCCAAAATTCCCGATGCGATTTTTGTCGATGGTGGAATGGGGCAAGTTTCCTCTGTAAGTAAAGTTCTCATTGAACTAAATCTTCAAATTCCTATAGTCGGAATGGTGAAAGATGATGCGCATAGAACTAAAAATTTAATTTTACCAAGCGGCGAGGAAATTGAGATTAAACAAAACCCGCTGCTCTATGGCTATATTGGAAGCATTCAGGAAGAAGTTCATAGATTTGCGATTGATTTCCATACGAAAACCCGGAATAAAAATATGATAAAATCCTCACTCGATAATATAGAAGGTGTAGGAGAAAAAAGACGAAATGCCCTACTAAAGCACTTCACCTCTATCGATAAAATTAAAGGTGCTACAGAAGAGGAACTTTTGCGAGTTCCTAGTATAACTCACAATGTCGCAAAGGCTATAGTCGATCATTTCAAATCATAATTACTTACTATTCCTTTAGAGAATCTTCCATTTATACGAATAAGAATGATAAAGCAGTCCCTAAATAAGTGACAACGAAATTGATTCTATGTAATAAAAAAGGCAGCATCGCTGCCTTTTTTATTACTCTTTTATGACGCATAGTTTCCTATGATCTGTTTAAGTATTTTCCACTTTGGATATTTAAATATTTTCAATTATTGTAATTACTGTTAGTAATTATTGAAGTAATTGAAGTACGCTTTGTGGAATTTGGTTAGCTTGTGCAAGCA
>CAYJGJ010000022.1:0-23938 GCA_964370025.1 uncultured Oscillospiraceae bacterium | reverse complement strand
AGCTAGGTATTCTTTGCTTCTTAGCTCTTTTCCCATTGGGAAGTATATTGCGCCATTCTTTGTTATTTTAAGAGGGTCATGAGTATAGATTGAATCTAAGCCACCTCTTTCATCTTGTGGCAAGTAATAAACATTTTCAACATTGTCCTTAATGATTTTTTCGAATACTTCGTATTCTTTCAATACTGTCTCATAATTAGGGCAACCAAAATATTTAAAGTCTTCCCAAGTTTTATCCAAATTTTCTTGACTCACAAAAGCCTGTTTTGGATGCTTAATTAAAATTGATTCGATTTTTCCTACCATAGATTGACAACCATAGTTCATAACTTACCTCCGATTTTACCTTTATTACATTTACTAATTATACATCATGGGATGTCAATATAGCACATTATACACAGAACTCAAAACGAAGTTGCGTAACAATTTACTACCGTGCATAAAGCATATTCTGACATCCCTTATTTGTTTGTCGCAATCTAATTATTTGATTGCATTTAATATGGATTCTGCCGTCATAATGATAGCTTTATCATTTGCATCTTGCGTATTATATGCAATATGAGGAGTTGCTATAACATTATCCAATTGTGCTAATTTATAGTCGCTTTCTTTTGGCGGTTCAGCTTCATAAACATCTACTGCGGCACCACCTATTTTGCCCGATTGTAACGCTACGACCAAGTCTGCATTATTTACCAATTCAGCTCTAGCTACATTTACAAAAAGCGTTCCATCTTTTACTAAATCAAAATAGCTCTTATCAAGCAGTTTTTCATTTTCTTTAGTAACCTTCATATGGACAGTGATTAAATCCGATTGTTTGAAAACTTCGTCTAATGGTAGATATTCTATACCAAAGTCTTTTTTAAGTGCATCATTTTCATATATATCGTTTGCTATAACCTTAGCGCCTAAGGCAACAAATTTTTTGGCAACTTGAGCACCTATATTACCTGTCCCCAAAACACCTACAGTCATGGTACTGATTTCTTTTCCTAACAAACCTTGTGTATCCCAACCATCATTTTTCAACACATCGTTAGCAAGTGTAATTTTTTTTGATAATGTGAATGCCATTGCTATCGCAAACTCAGCCACTGCGTTGTTTCCATATCCATCGATATTTAAAACTTTAATTCCTTTAGATTGAGCATACTCTACATCCACGAAATTCCACATTCCGGTACCTATAAATTGTAGTACTTTTAACTTTGGAAGATTATCTAACATTTCATTTGTAAACTGCATCAGTCCGAAGCCTATAATTTCGGAATCACCAGCTCTTTTAACAACTTCTTGCAAATCCGCAGGAATTCCAGTAAATATTTCAACTTCTCCTATCGCTCTCAAGGGATCAAGCAATTCAGGCCTGTCAATAAATACTCCGCCATCAATAAAACATGTTTTCATTTATTCTACTCCTATAAACTATAACTTGTACATACCTATGAACGCACTCTTGGTTCTAAATCTGTAAGATTTCCATTTTCGTCAAAAGGCAAATACTCTGGTTCGCTTTCTATGATCAGGTCACTTCGATTTTTTACTTCATTATAATAAGATTCAGATAATAAAATGTGTTGTAAAAAAGATGTATTAGGAATTCTTATAATACGAATATTATCACTTGTACCATTACACAGCTTAACACTAAGCTGAATAGTTTCTCTATCACTATTTAATGTATAAGGTATTTTAATTGCATCAGTAGCAATAGATGTAATTGCGTTAGGGTACATCTCATCTAGCACTAGTTTATCAACACAACGTTTTGTAGTTGCATCAGCAGTTCCTACGCCTATTCCATTTCCGTGCGTTTCAGGTGAAAGATCCAACACACAAACTGATTGAGATTTGATACCACCCGTTGCAAATTCTGTTCCAAATCTTCCAGTTACATTTGGATCCATGCCGTCACCACTAAAATTCTTCCCAATTTCATCTACGACCAACACATCACATTCATCGAGGAAAATTCGTGGCATTATACGATTCGCTTCTTCCAATAGAATAGGCTCTCTTACTTTAATCTCTTGAGGATCAATAACCTCTATCTTACTTACTTTATCAAAAGCATTTTCAATAGTAGCCACTGCAAACAAGATATTAGAGTTATTTATTACAATATCTCCTATTTCATATACATTATGACCCATGAGGCCATATCCTTGGGAGTGGCAAATATCTGCTCCTACTTGATTAGCTAAACCAATAGCACACATTTTGTAAATACCACTTTGATATTCTCCTCTGAAGCATGTGTGTGGCTTTATTCTATTAAATACAATAATTCCATCAGCTTCAGAAGCTATCCTATCTACATGTACAGGCACGTCATCTGAGGTAAGTCCTATTTTTACAACTTCCATTGAAGAAAAAATAGGGCACCCCATACTTTCTTCCGTAATTCCGTATTCCTCTAAAAGTTGAACCTGCAAATCTGCATTTGCACCTCCATGACTTCCCATAGATGGAACAATAAATGGACTTGCCTTTTGTTCTTTACAGAAATCTATTATTCCTCTTAAAATAGTAGCATAACTTGCTAGCCCACGACTTCCTGCTGTTATTGCAATCTTCATTCCTGGTCTAATTTTTTCCTTAAACTGAAAAAGTTGCTCATCTAGTACAGTCAATAAATCCTCTCGGGGGATCGAATCCCCCGAAAAAACTTGTTTAACTCTAAAAAACCGAGGAAGTTGTATGTTCTTTAATAACTCAGAAGTATTAGACATACTTATCTCCTTACATTTAAGCAACTGTTTCGTCTTCTTTTTTTGATTTATCTTTTAGCACTAATGAACCAAGAACAATTACTCCTGTAGAACTAAATAATCCAATAAAGACTGGATCGCCCAAGAATATATCATATCCATGGGTTAGGAATAATACTCCTGCTACAACTGCTCCAACTAGTACACTTGCAGATGCAGCCATTTTTGAAGTTTTATGTCTAAAGAATAATGCAGCTAAAAGTGCTGGAATAAACGCTGCACCAATTATCGAAAATACCATCGATAAGTACGCTAAAAGGCTCTCAATAAACAGAGCAATTATAATACCAATTACTCCGAATATAATTGTTGTATAAGGAAGAGTCTTAGTTACAGCTTTTTCCGACAAATCAGGCTTTAATGTTGTTCCAATATCATATACTGAATGAGTAGTAGCTAATACTAGGAATGATGTAAAAGTAGACATGATTGCAGCAATAACTCCAGACAATGCTATTCCTTTTAATATTGGTGGGTAATGTTCAATTATAAACAATGGAAGAACTCCATCTGTTGCTTCAATTCCTGGCATTAAAACATGCGCCGAGCCACCTATAATTAGAAGAGCTATTACGATTAGTGGTGCACCCACTCCACTTGCGACAAATGCAAATCTAGCTGTTGAGTTATCTTTTGCAGACAAAACTCTTTGAGGCATCGTTGGATCGGCGGGTGTTGCAAGTATATATGTTACACTTCCTAAAATAAATCCTTGGAAGCTAAATCCACCTGCACCAAACGGATTTGTCAATGACATTCCTTCTGCTGCATACGCTTCTGTAATTACATCAACACCTCCTGTTTGAGTAATACCAACAATCGGACCAATAACAAATACACCTATAAGTATAATAAATAATTGCACAGTGTCAGTCCAAACTACTGCAGATAATCCGCCTAACGCAGTATACGCGATAGCAGTTGCAGCAGCGAGCACAGTCATCATTGGAAGAGATACATCAAGAAAATCGCCAAGAACATAACTCATTACAGTTCTAAGACCTACTATACAAGTCGCAATAATACATACCGCATATGCCACTACAATAATTGCACTAGTTAATCTTGCATTTTTACCAAATGCAAAACTAATAGTTTCGGCTAAACTCCTAGCCCCCATTTTTCTAATTGGTTTACCAAGAACCAATCCTGTTAGAATCAATCCTACAGCAGTACCAAAGTATACTGAAAGCATTGTACCAGAAATTCCTGAACTATAAACACTTCCAGTAGCTCCTAATACAAGCCCTGAACCTAACATTGTGGCTGAAACTGTTCCAGTTAATGCAAGTTTTCCAAATGACCTACCACCTAAAACAAAATCATCCATTGTTTCATTTTTGCCTCCGGTTTTCCAACCGACCCAAACCATTGCTAGAAGAAATATTACAATAATACCATAATCAATTGCACCCATAATTTCCACCTTTCTAACAGGATTTACCTGTATAATAAATTATATTACTTAAAAATATCCATTTGCTCCAAACGATCAAATGCTTATCCAAGTACATCGACACCTACCGTACAAGCTATTCTAATGTATCCTTCTCCAGCTGGGCCAAAAGCGCTTCCAGGTAGTACTAACACATGGGCATCATCTAAGATTTTCTCCCATATGTCCATAGAAGAAATTCCTGTATCTTTAATATTAACGAAAAGATAAAAAGTTCCTTCTGGGTTTGTACATGTAATGTTGTTCATCTTTTGAATTCTGTCATACACATACATTACTCTTTTTCTATACTCTTCATATAATCCTTTTTGGATTTCTTTCCTTCTGCGAATAGCATAGATTCCGTATCGCTGAGCCATAGCACAAATTGTAAAATTAACTGACTCATTTACATTTCTGAGGCAGTCAATTATTTCTTCATGTGCAATGATATGTCCTAATCTTAAACCTGTCATAGAATAATCTTTTGAATAACTATAAACAGTGATTACTCTATTTGGTGATTTTTCATAACTGCATATTGCTTTTTTGTTATCTGTATAATTTAATGCTCCATATATATCATCTGCTATTACCAAGAAGTCATGCTTTTCTGCTAAGTCCATGATAGACTGAATGTTAGCTTGGCTATACACTTTTCCACTTGGGTTATTAGGAGAATTAATGATAATTGCTTTAGTTCTTGTTGTGATGCATTTTTCCAAGTCGGCTACATTTACATCGAAGTTATCTTCGCTTTTTGTATTGTAAACTACTAGTTTACCTCTTGGTAATTCAATTTGTGGTTGATAATATAAATAATAAGGAGCTATAGCAATTACTTCGTCTCCTTCATCTAATATTGATTCCATAACTAGGTACAATGCGTGAGTACCGCCGGAAGTAATGATAATTTCATTTTCGCCGAATTCAAATCCGTAATCTTCTTTGTATTGTTTGCGAGTTTCTTCTCTCAACTCGCCATCACCTAGGAATTCTGTATATCTAGTATGACCTTTTAAAGCATCTTCATACATTAAATGTATACATTCTTGATCCGCTGGATAATCAGGGTCACCTATACTAAGATCTATTACGTCATCGTATCTTTTAACCATTTCATTAGTCTTGCTAAGTGCTGGAACTTCAAAATTCCAATGTCGTTTAGCTAGGTACTTATTCTTCATATTTCATCCTCCTTAAATTTAATTCATAACGAATAATGTATACTGTATACAGTATACATTATTTTCGTATATTTTGTCAAACATTTTTTTAAATTTTCAGTTTACTTAAAATTCCCTTTAGACAATAAAAAATGCCCATATAATTAGTACTACATGGGCATTTATATTCTTAATGTATATTCAGCATTAAACAGTTAATTGTTTTCAGCTCTATTGATTCTACAGTAATTCGCTCTATCAAAACCTATATATATTACATCTACGGTTTGAATCGGAATATTGTTCGGTCGTTGCAGTTTAAAGATTGCATCTGACATTTGTTTTGTTATTGCATCTTTAACTTCCGCACTTCTTTCAAACCATTCAACATGAATATATACGAGATCATTAATCTCAGCACCATTACGTATAATACAATCCTCACCCGAATTATTTACTGAAAACACAATTGCCTCTATCGGACAATCTATTACTTTTGATAAACTTTCTGATACTTCTTGTGAAAGAACCTTAACACTTTGCTTATCTAATCCATTAACTAAAAAATTTGGCATATCTTCCTCCTAAATCAAATAATACTACATCAAACTTACAACTTCATTTATTATATCATTTTTTGTCATCTTATACTTTTCGAGTAGCTCCGCAGGTTTGCCGGATTCACCAAAAGTATCTAACTGACCGACCATTCTTACTGGAATTGGACAATTTTTTACTAACACCTCGGCTACTGCACTTCCGAGACCTCCTATTATCGAATGCTCCTCCGCAGTAACTATTCTCTTTGTTTCTTTTGCTGCACGCAATATTAATTCTTCATCTATAGGTTTAATCGTATGAATATCGATTACTCGTGCATTAATTCCTTTTTTCGATAATTCCTCAGCAGCTTGGATAGCTTCTGACACCATGATTCCCGTAGCTATTATAGTGATATCGTTGCCTTCTTTAACGACATTTCCTTTACCAATTTTTACATTCGTAACATCAGTATTTGGGGTTTCGAGTTGAGTATATTCTTTACTTGCTTCATCCTTATTTTCGCAATCGCATTCACTATATATGGCTGTAACAGCCGCACGTCCTAGTCGAATATAAAATGGTCCACTTGTATCTATAGCCTGTCTTATCAACACCTTAGCGGAAGAAGCATCCGATGGGTTTAAAATTGTCATCCCTGGTATAGTCCTCATTAATGCTATATCCTCAAATGTTTGATGACTTGCACCATCTTCACCGACTGTGATTCCTGCATGTGTAGCACAAATCTTAACATTTGCCTTGGTGTATGCAATCGAGTTTCTAATTATTTCAAATGCTCTACCGGCTGCAAACATTGCGAATGTACTTGCACATACGACTTTGCCAGACAATGCGATTCCAGCAGCAGTAGCATACAAATTCTGTTCGGCTATTCCCATATTAAAAAATCTATCGGGAAACTCCTTAGAAAAAGAATATGTCATAGTAGATTTAGATAAATCCGCATCCATTACTACAAGATTGCTATTTTCATGGCCTATTTCTACGATGACTTCTCCGTAGGCTTGCCTTGTCGCTTTTTTTTCTGCCATTATTGTTTTCCTCCTATTTGCTTATTAAGTAGGTAAAATACTAATTATCGAGTTCAGCCAGAGCTAATTTCAACTCTTCATCAGACGGCGCTTTTCCATGCCATCCGGGATTGTCACACATAAACGAGACTCCCCTACCTTTTGACGTTTTAGCGATAATAGCAGTTGGTCTACCTTTCGTATTTCTAGCCTGTTCAAAAGCATCGAAGATGCTATCAAAATCATGGCCATCTATATTAATCACATTGAATCCAAATGCAGCAAACTTCTCATCTATAGGAGTAACCCTAATTACATCATCATTCTTGCCATCTATCTGCAATCCATTCCAATCTACAATAGCCACAAGATTATCTAACTTATGATGAGCTGCTGCCATTGCCGCCTCCCATATGAGTCCTTCTTGCAATTCCCCATCTCCTAGCAATGCATATACTCGTCCTTCATTTTTATCGAGTCGATTCGCTATTGCCATACCTACTGAGGCTGAAAATCCTTGTCCTAGTGATCCAGTCGACATTTCAATTCCCGACACCTTATCCATGTTGGGATGGCCTTGAAAATGGCTACCTAATTTTCGAAGACTCATTACGTACTCGATGTCAAAAAACCCTCTTCTCGCAAGTGTAGCATACTGCACAGGAGCTGCGTGGCCTTTAGACAAAATGAACTTATCCCTGTCTCCCATTTTTGGTTTGTCTGGATCTATATTCATCTCTTTAAAATATAAAGCCGTCGTAATTTCTACTGCAGATAGTGATCCGCCCGGATGACCAGAGCCCGCAGCATGAATCATTTTCAAAACATCCTTGCGAATTTCTGTAGCTATTTTATTATAATCATTATTTTCCAAAAGTATATCCTTTCTTCTAAGTTATAGGATTACGTATCATTATTAAATATTGTATTCATTCAAAGGGATCAAACATTATAATAACTCGGTATATCATATTATCTTACATGATCACAAGTACCTCTTTATGCTTATTTAACCTGGTGGCCACATCATTTGTCTTTTGCCCAAAATATGAAAATGAAGATGACTTACACTCTGACCACCATCAGAGCCTGTGTTTGTCACAACTCTATAGCCTTTTTCTAGATCAAGTTTTTCAGCGATCGACTTAATATGCATAATTAAATGTGAAATACTATCAATATTTGAATCAGAAATATCATTCATTGATCCTACATGAACTTTGGGGATAACCAGTATATGAACGGGAGCTACTGGCTCTAAATCATGAAAAGCGATAATCTTATCATCTTCATACACAGCATTAGACGGGATTTCACCTCGCGCAATTTTGCAAAATAAACAATCGTCCATTATATAATCTCTCCTTTCATTCCATCCTTATACTTTCTCAGTAATTTTACATCTACAAATTGATTCTTCATATCAATACGAGATTTAAAGTAAGTCTTTATATAGTTTTCTGTGAAACCCACACAATCGAATTCATCATTATTATCCTGGTTAGAAATTTCACACTCTTCCACTAATACTCTATGAATCGTGCTATTATTCTTATCTAAAAACAAGCCAGTGATTTCATCTCCTTTTATTAAGATTCTTTTCATTCTATCCGATTTATCAACATCTAAAACCTCACCCGGCATATTATAGGCTTTTGTGCCTTTTCTTTTTGAAAATTTAAAGGCATGCACCTTACCGAACTTAGCTTCTTCTATTAGCCTCAAGCTATTCTCGAAGTCCTGCTCATCCTCTCCATTAAATCCTACTATAATATCTGTCGTTATGCAATAGAGAGGATTATGTTTTTGAAGAACTTCTACTATTGATAAGTATTCATCCCTATTATACTTTCTGTTCATCAACTTAAGAATTTTGTCACTTCCGCTCTGTGCAGATAGATGAAGATGCGGACATAATTTTTCATAATGCAAAAGACGTTTTGCACATTCTGAATCTATAACTGTAGGTTCCAACGAGCTCAAGCGAATCCGAAAATCGTATGGCAATTCATCGAGAGATTTAATTAGAAACTCTATATCGCACTTTTCTTCTCCTTCTTCCTGCTTAATATCGTATCCGTAAAGCGCCGAATTGATACCTGCTAAAACAATTTCTTTTATACCATTTTCAAGCAATTCTTTTGCTTCTTTGATAATCTCGACAAATGATCTACTTCTGACATTGCCTCTTGCATATGGGATTATACAGTACGAACAAAATCTATTGCACCCATCTTGAATTTTTATATGCGCTCTAGTCCTTGTTTCCATTGATTGTACAATACCCAAGTCTTCATAAGTTGAAAGTTCTTCATAACGTTTTATATGAATATCACAAATATCACTTCGGCAACTGATCAGTTCTTGTAGATATTTCTCGATATTATGTTTTTCATTAGTTCCAACTATCAAATCTACATCTTTAATTTTGCTGATTTCATCAGAAGCTACTTGGGCATAGCATCCAGTCACGACTACGATGCACTGAGGATTTATTTTTTTTGCTTTTCTAATGTATTGACGAGATTTTCTCTCTGCCAAATGCGTGACAGAACATGTGTTAATTATATATATATCAGGAATAGAAGAAAATAGGCTATTTGATTTTTCGTCAACGATAGTCGAATCGACATCGTGCGAAACAATCTCATAACCTTTCTTTTGAAACTCTTGTTTTATCGCTTCCGTTTCATATTGATTTACCTTACATCCCAAAGTCCGAAAAGCTATTTTCAAATGTTTCACCCTCTGTATTTTTATTATTACTGTATTTATTCCTACGTGATCCTCTAGGCATCTTGTTTTAAGCTAGAAAAAATCACCTAGAGACTTCATTGTAGTTATTATACTATATTTTTGCATGTTTTTGTAGTTATTTTTTACTGTATACTCACTACACTAAATTGTATAATCGTCTATTCATTTTTCACAAAACAGATATAACACCTAAATACTCTCCTAAATGCTTTTATAGATTGAATTTTAACTATCATTACTGTATAATACAATAATCAATTATATGAAAGGGTAAATTATGAACAATGCTCTGTACGAGGAGAATCTATGCAAGAAATAACAATAATCGGCGGAATTAATGTAGATATCGAGGGAGTACCATACGATAAACTACTACGTGCCGACTCAAATCCGGGGCAAATAACTGTAAAATTTGGCGGAGTCGGGAGAAATATTGTAGAAAACATTGCCAGACTAGATCAAAAAGTTTCAATGATATCTATCACGGGAGATGATTTTCAAGGAACTTCCGCTAAAGAACACTTAACAAAACTGGGGGTAGATGTATCTAACATCTACACGATAGAAAACGAAACTACAGCTATGTATCTTTCGATCTTGAATTCTCAAAATGACATGGAAGTGGCTATATGCAACATGGACATATTAGAAAAACTCACTTGCGACTTTTTTAAAGATAAAATTGATAATTTAAAGAAATCAAAAATAATTGGAATTGACTGCAATCTAAATGTTCCGTTATTGGAATACCTTACAGAAGAGCTTTCCTCTATTCCACTGTTTCTCGATCCGGTTTCAGCATCTAAATCACCCAGAATCAAACCACTAATCGGCAAGTTTCACACAATCAAACCCAACAAAATGGAAGCCGAGATTATCAGCGACATAAAGATAACTGACGATGAGAGCCTCCATAAAGCAGCCCATTGGTTTTTAAAGCAAGGCGTAAAACA
Source organism: uncultured Oscillospiraceae bacterium (assembly GCA_964370025.1). Classification (GTDB taxonomy): domain Bacteria; phylum Bacillota; class Clostridia; order Peptostreptococcales; family Anaerovoracaceae; genus CAYJGJ01. Next base: position 13,273 of record CAYJGJ010000022.1, on the reverse strand, counting down.
AGTCTTTATTACACTAGGTATCGATGGAATGTATTATTTATCAGAATCCGAAGAAGGATATGTTCCTAGCGCAGCTAAAAATATATTAAGTGCTACAGGAGCTGGAGATAGTGTATCAGCAGCTATAGTCGTAGGTACAATTAAAAAAATGTCAATGAAGGAAATCGCTGAATTCTCTATGGCCGCAGCATCTATTACTATGGAGTCAATGCAAACAGTAAGTCCTGACATGTCACTCAAAAAAATCAATACGTTACTTCAATAAAATAGCTATATGTTACTCCTGCCATCTATAGATGACGCCATTTAATTAAATTAAAAGAAGAAAGGAATAGATATCTTACCCCTTTGAAATAATAAAGAAAAAGTATATCTAAAAAGTACAAGTATGAATCACTTAGTAATAAACGAAGAAGTAAAAAAAGCATTAGATGAAAATAGACCAGTTGTAGCACTAGAATCCACTATTATCTCACATGGCATGCCCTACCCTCAAAATGTCGAAATGGCACTACATGTCAATAAAATTATAAGAGATAATGGTGCAGTTCCTGCTACTATAGGCATAATCCAAGGAAAGATCATCGTAGGCCTTACTGATGAACAAATTGAATATATGGCAACTGCAAATAACATTCTTAAAGTAAGCAGAAGAGATTTTCCACTAGTAATAAGCAAAAAGTTAGACGGCGCAACTACTGTAGCAGGAACTATGATTGCAGCAAAAATGGCTGGAATCAAAGTCTTCGTTACAGGAGGTATCGGTGGTGTCCATAGAGGCGCCGGAGAATCGTTTGATATTTCTGCTGATTTGGAAGAACTTAAAAATACAGATGTAACTGTAGTATGTGCAGGTGTAAAATCAATATTAGACATAGGTGCGACTCTCGAATACCTAGAAACAGCGGGAGTCCCAGTTATCACATATGATAGCGATATATTCCCCGCGTTTTATAGCAGAAAAAGCGGATTTAATGCGGAATGCAGTATGAATGACCCTAAAGAAATTGCTAATCTGTTAAATGCAAAAAGTGATTTAAAGTACAATGGAGGCGCGTTGATAGCATGCCCTATTCCTGAAGAACATGAAATCCCATTCGAAGAAATGAATGCGGTTATAAAGTCCGCTTTATTAAAAATGGAAGAACAACAAATCACAGGAAAAAGGATAACACCTTTTTTGTTAAGTGAAGTTAAATCGCTGACGTCAGGAAAGAGCTTAAAAGCAAACTTAGAATTAGTCTACAACAATGCAGCTATTGGAGCGCAAATAGCAAAAAATATGTAGCTGATTTCCATCTGCAAGACGTCTAGGCCCACTTCTGATGCAAAGATACCTCAATTTGTAAATAAAAAGAGTAAGGCTGAACCTTAATATTAAGGTTCAGCCTTACTCCTATTTTCTAATATAATTCAACTTTAACTGGAATATATATTACTTTATGTACCATTTTTGCACGGTTAGCGGTTAAGATACTTGCACGGATTTGCTTGCAGTGTCAAAAGTATTCCTTAAATCTTTTACTAATGGAACTAATTCATTAATTACACTGACATTCCTACCAGATTTCAATCTTGCAAATTCGTATTGAAAGAACTCATACAAGGTTGACAAATTATAGCTTACTTCATAATTAAAGTCTAGAGTATCATTCAAGTATTTTACAATTTCAACGCACCGCTGGATGGATTCCTCAAACAAATCGTAATTTTTTTCATTAATTGCAAATTCACAACGAAGCAATCTTTTGACAATTTCGTCGTACAACTTTAATAGAAGTTCACTTTTAGTCATTGTTTGTATTGATTGCTGTTTATATTGTTCATATCCCGTCATAATATCTCACCTCGGCTTCTTCAAAGACAATCCCCTAGTATCCAGTACTCAATGATGATAACATGCTGCTTTGAGAATTCATCTGTGCTATAACCGTTTCCAATTCAGTAAATTGTGCTATATATCTATCTGTTTCAGTTTCTAGCAAATCTTGAAGTTTTTCAATAGACTCGTTCATATCATCAATTGCATCCTGAATTGAATTATCTAGTATCGTTGTTGGAGCAAGCTCTGATCCTGCCCGTTCTACTAAGATTCCTTTTGTAACACCCGTCATGCCTGCATATTTTTCAATAACTTCTTTCATCCCTACTATCAAACCATCTTCCGAATTAGACTGCTCAGAACTTCCATTATACATCATTAAGTTCATTACATTATTAGGATCTTCGGCTAATGCCTCCTCAAATTTTGTCTTATCAAAAATTAGTTTGCCATTATCCTCATAATTTGATGAAGTAGTAATTCCGATCTCAGTAAACTCGTGTTGCAATGATAACGGAAGAAGGAATCTCATATCAGACAACAAGTTTCTCAAATCAGAATCATTAAACAACAATCCCTCTTTTGCCTTTTCATCCCAAACTTCAATTTGACTTTCTGACATTTCAGCTCGCTGTGTTGATGTAAGCGGTTGATAATCTCTATCATACTGTGTATTAATTTCACTAGTCAAATCTGCTAAAATTTTATTATAGTCATTTATCATCTCTTCGACTGTATCCGCAGTTGTTTTAGTATCTACTTTTGCGTCAAAAGTAACCGCATCAGTTGAACCAAGAATAATTTCTCCTGTAGTCGCATCATACTCACCAAAAGTGTCTTCCAGTTTGATAGATAATCCATCTAATTCTACTGTGTTAGATGATCGAATCAAGTCAACATAACTGTCACCACCATAACTAACTGTTACTACAGAATCGGTACCATTTTCAATATTGTTGTTAACTCCATCCACTATTACTCCCTCTGCACCTCCAAATAATGCATCGGCAACATTTCCTGACAAGTTTATTGTACCACTAGCCCCTTGCTCCGTAGAATTAACTACAAATTTATCCATCGTTTCTTGGTAAGTAATATTAATGCCAAGCTCTTTGATGTTATTGATAGTATCAATTATTTCATTAATGGTACTATCTTCTGTCAATCCATATTCTTCCGATCTCAAATCGAACACTTGTCCATTAGCATTACTAATTTTCATCTCTGTAGTAAAATCAACAGGAAGTGAGCTGTTTGACAAGAGCCCGGAGTTATCAAAAGTTGTATCCAAATTCACTCTATTAGATTCTCCGCGTGAAACTCCAAACAGTCCATTCTCACCAAGTAAGTCTGAATCACCGCCGAGCAACGATATTACAGAAGATTGATCAATCGCAAAACTTCCACTTGCATCTTCTGTGCCTGGAATTGTGGTTGAAAAGGACAATACTCCTTCATTTAATCCAACCCTGACTCTGTCTTTACCAAAGGCACTATCTAGTTTACTTTGCAAATCTGCTTGAACATCACTCATTGATTGGGATTCAGTAAAGTCACCCAAAGTAATAGTTGAAGTTGTTCCATTATAATCAAATATTAACTTTTTACCGCTAAGTGTTTCTGCAAGCGTTTTCATCTCGGTACTGGCAAAGGTGTTGGATGCTTCGAATCCATCACTAGTAATCGCTTTTCCAGATGCATCAACTTCGTCAAATCCAAGATTTTTTAACAAGTTATTTGATGACTCTAAAATTTTTACTGTGTTAGAATCATCTGACCCTTGAACAAATTCTAATTTTGTAGGATCACTTGCAGACTGTTGTACCTTGATGAGATCTGAAAGGTTTACAGTATTGCTGATCGGCGATTCTTCAAAAGTCTCATTTATCAATCTAACAGCATCTTCGATAGAAGAATAATCTCCTTCTTTTAAGGTAATGCTTAAATTACGGCCATCTATATCTAGATATAAGGTTTCTCCTCTTAACTTATCGACAGGCACCTCCTGCGCAAGTGTAGAACCTTCTATAGCATTAAAACTTAGAGTTCTATCTGAAGCATATGTTTTAGTAGTCATACTAGCATTCGTTGCCAATTGTTTTACGCCCAGGATAGAGATGTTGCTAGTAAAATTGCCTGAGCCACTAACGCTAACATTATCCGCATTTTCTCCAAGCGCTGTTATCACATTAGAAGAGTACATACTAGAAGTCAATAAATTAGAAGAAGAAGAGAAAGACGTATATTTAGTATAAAAATCATTCATAGACGTCGTTATTGATCTAATTACTTCTTGCTCCCATTTTTGCAAGTCTAATTTTTGATTCATGCTATCAATTTTACTTTGGGTTCCATATGTCATTTGCTCAATTAACGAGTCCGTATCTAAACCACTTGCTAATCCGCCATACCCTCTAATATCATTAACAGTACTACTAGTTAATCCACCTATTGTTGACATTATATATTCCTCGCTTTCATTATGATTTCGTTTATTATCACTAATTACAACAATCTTGTTGCACATAAAGACTAGACATAAAATAATTCTATATTATATATATCGACTAAAAACATAATATATTAAGTGATATTATAGTAAAATAAAAAAATGCCTTTGCAAAAAAGATCGGAAAGGCATTTTATCGTTCTATATTTTATGTTTAGGAGATTGCTTTACTTTTTGAGCAGCCCTCATTAGTTCTACCGTTATCCTGCTTGAAAATTTACTTCTATAATAGTTCTTAAGTGGCGAAATCGCATGAGGCTCAACTACCACATATTTTGCAGGCAACGCGGTCAAAGCTAAAGCTTGTATGTCTGCAGCACATCTCTCACAGTTGCAAATTTGCATACTTTCAACATATTCAGGAATCAATTCGAGCACGAGTGATTGCATCATATTTTCCACGACAAAATCGGGATATTCTTCGATACTACCTGTAGTTGATTTCTGGTTATCTGCAGTAGGCTTATTCGTATTGTCACTGTTTACTTTTACTTCATCCGTTTTCATTTGAGTAATCTCCGTTTCCAACGCTTCATTTATAGATTTTACAACATCTTCATCAAGACTTTTCTTTTTTACAATTGTAACATCTTGAGCATCAATTTTCTTTTCACTGGTACTTGTCGCTTTATTATCGTCTTCGGATGTCTCTTCGTTACCTGTCATTATTAGATTGAGGACTCTATCCGTCTTACTAGACTTTTTTGCCATACTATATCTCCTATCCGTACTATATTACAAGCTATATTTTATTCATCACTTCCGTAATAAAATCTCTATAGTCAATAGCCACTTTTGAATGCGGTGAATAATCTATTACGCTTTGCCCATGTGCTGGGGATTCGGCAACGGCTATTCCTGTTCTTATTTTAGACTTGAAAATTTCTGTACCTATTTGGCTGGCAACAGATGATGCCATTTCTTCGATTTCCTTAGACAAATTTGTTCTTGCATTATATCTTGTCAACAGAATCCCCAAGATTTTTAGATTTGGGTTTAAATTAGCCCTTACGGCTTCGATCGTATCTTTTATCTGTGATACCCCCACCAAACTTAGTATTTCTGATGCCATAGGAATTATCAAATAATCAGCTGAAACATAACTATTTACAGTCAGAATATTTAATGCCGGAGGTGTATCTATAATAATATAATCGTAATTACTCTTTACAGGTTCTAAAGCTTTTTGCAATAATTTTTGCCGCTCTTCTCCTTTAAGTGTTGTTTCTGCTTCACTCAGAGAAATATTTGAAGTAAGCACATCTCCATAGTTTTCCGTAGTCTTTATTGCGTCTTTGATATCAACACTTCCTTTTAAGACTTCGTAAATTCCCTGCCCATCTTCTATGTTAAACCCTAGGTGAAAACCCAAGTTGCCCTGAGGATCCAAATCTATAGACAATACTCGTTTATTGGACCTTACAAGGCCAGCTACTAAAGCCGTAGTAGTTGTAGTCTTTCCTACCCCACCCTTTTGATTAGTAAGTGCTATTATTACAGCCATAAGTAAACTCCTTTACTACTGATCCCATTTCTTCTGTAACTTTTCGATAATATTGATCAAATTCACAATTTCAGGTTTTGACAGTTGCTCATCAGCGCCCAGCTCTTTACCCTTGATTGCCATTTGTTCCGACATAATGGATGAAAATATTAAAATTGGAATCTTGCTATATTTTGGACTGCTTCTAACAAGCTTTATCAATCGATGTCCATCCATTTGCGGCATTTCCAAGTCCGTTATGATAAGACTTGCTTGTGTTCTTAAATCACTTTCACTCAATGTGTTGAGATAATCCCAAAGTTCTTTACCATTATTAAATCTAATATAATTCTTATAATCGGCTTTATTCATAGCTTGAGTGATTAAAGAAGCTAGAAGTTCCGAGTCTTCCGCGATCAATATTCTATATTTGTGGCGTTCTATGTTTGTTACGGACTCTACCGCGTCTATGTCCAGAGCAACCGTTTTTTCAATGTCTGCTACGATCTTTTCAAAATCTAGTATTACTATGAGTTCGCCATTACATTCCGCAATTCCAGTAGCAAGCCCATCTTGTCCATTGGCTAATGTAGAATCAAGTTTTTTAACATTTTCCCACGACATTCTTTCTATACCTAGAACAGAATGAACACGGAAGGCAATATCAACCTTATTGAAGTGTGTAACAATAAGCAAATGTTTTTCTTCCACAGAATGTGATTCATTAGTTAAATAACGAGGTAAATCTACTATAGTGATCATTTTATCTCTAGGCTTAAACACTCCTTCTACCACAGAATGAGAGCCTGGAACCATTTTTGCCTTATCAGATAACATTATTTCTTTTACTTTAGCAACATTGATTCCATATACTTCATCACAAATAGTAAATTTCATTATTTCTATTTCATTCGTTCCTGTCTCCATCAATATTTCAGTCTTATCCATATTGTATACCTTTCTATCATCGCATTATTAGTAAAAGAAAATATCGCTTATCTGTAAAAACATTTATTCTTTCCATGTCACAGTGAATCATTAAGCTACAATTTCTGATTATTATTTCCTACTGAGCGAATGGTAACCTCTCCAGTAGCTACGTCTACAATCATAGTTCTAGCATGCTCTCCACCAGTCTGATGCGCGGCAATTCTGATACCTTCTTTTGCCAGAACCTCTTTCGTTTTCGCAACATTTCTATCGCCGATAGAACCAAGCAGTGTGGAAGTTGAAACGTTAAACATGCTTGCGCCACCTGCAATCTTACAAATATATCTAGATTTAACTCCACCCATCTTAGCCATCATACTAAGCGTCGCAGGTATAGCAGTGTCTGCAAATTTAAAATTATTGCCCCCTCTGTTATCCTTAGGTGAATCAGGCAAAAGTATATGAATTAAAGAAGTCAATTTTAATACAGGATCATGCAAAGCGATACCAACACAAGAGCCTAGCGCATAAGTTATTATATTACCGTCATTTTTTTTTATTTTCATATCAGCTATTTGAACGACTAGATCTTCTGCCATTACTCAATTCCTATTTTCTTCATTATCGCATCAAGCGATTCCACATTTGGAACCATCATTACATTCATGTCATGGTATTCATCTTCGATGTTACACTTTCCAGATACTAGCATAATAGAATCTACATCGAATCCAACTTCTGCCATAGGAACATTCATAATTCCACCAACCATGTCTATAGTACAAACAGGAACTGATAACTCGATATCAAACTCAGTCATCGCACTTATAGCATTAACATATGATGAAATTAATATATTTCCTACTTCTGTAACAATTGAATAATCCATCTCATCAAGATCAGAAAACTTGGTAATATTTTTATCTACCATCGTTTTAACTATAGTATCTATAGAATTAAGATGAAATACTACAAGTATAATTCCATTTACATTTCCAGACATTTTTGACAATATTGCCATTACTTCATCCTCGGGAAATCCGAGAACTGAAGATACATCTTGCAGTGATAATATTCTAACTTCCGGTGGAATCATCTCGATTTTAGTATTAAGAAGTGCAGAAAGGGCGGTCGAAGCATTACCTGTGCCGATACTCCCTATTTCTCTCATCAAGTCTTTACCTAACTCGGAAGTTTCTTCATAACTATTCATATTTTAACCTCTCAAATTATGATATTTTAATTTCTCAAACTATTAATAGTTTGGAATACTTCATCTGATGTTTGCACCATTTTTAGCACGTATGCATACGAGCGTGATGCTTCAATCATTTCAGTAAACTCAAAAGCAGTATCCACATTTGATAATTCTAAATGACCTTGGATCAAACGTGCTTCGGGATTCAATATTGGCGGCCCATTTTTAGGTAAAGGACTAAACTCGCTTCCCCCTACACTTAACATACCATCGGTGTTGTTAAATGTGTATATTCCAGGGACTGAAGACAAGGAAGTTTCCCCCGTGGTATCATTATATGTGGCAATTATTGGATTACCTTCAGCATCCAAAACAGATTTCCTACTATCGTTGACAAGATAAAATCCATCCGCCCTCAAAGACAATTGAAAGTTACCTGCGCGAGTGTATGTAATTTCTTGGGACACAGGATCTTGTATCATAAAAAATCCTTCCCCTTCTATAGCATAGTCATATGTCGATGCTGGCATAATGCCCGACTGTGAAAAATTTGTATTAGTATGACTCATAGCCACCCCTGCACCTGCTGTCAATAAGCTATCAGCTTCTTCAGGCTCCTTCATGTTATGATGAAGGAGTTCATAAAAGACAGACTGCTTTGTTTTATATCCATATGTATTGACATTCGCTATATTATTACCGATAGTATCTAGTCTTTCTTGTTGTGCCCTAGCACCTTGTGCTGCAGTGTATATTGCAATGCTCATATTTTTTTCCTTTCTAAAACATATTATGCATTTTGTTAATGCGAGTGTTCTACATTACACCTAATCTACTAACAACTTTTGCGCTCAATTCATCATACATGCGCAAAATTTGCGAATTACTTTGCAGCGCTCTTTGAGCTGCCAGCATAGCAGTCATCTGATCGATCGGTTCAACATTTGAAACCTCAACTGCATTTTGCCTTATGGTAAATTCAGTAACTTCCACGGGTTCTCCAATTGCAGTAAAGACAGTGCCTTGATCCTTGACTAAATCCGCATCGTAATCAGCAAAATCTACTACACGCAATGTCCCAAGAATATTTGCACCAGTTTCATCGTATATGTTACCTAATGGATCAACACTTATCTTGTCAGTACCAAGGAAAATATCTCCACCTACTCCTTGAACTCTACCGAATCCTTGAAGAACTAAAAATCCTTGTTCATCCAAGGAAAAAGAACCATCTCGAGTGTAAACCGGACCATCGGTGCCATTGATTACGAAAAATCCGGGATCTAGTAAAGCAAAATCAAGTGGGTTAGCCGAAGATTTGATAAATCCAATAGTATGGTCGGTATACAGTCTATCTGCGACAACCATTTTCCCCGCAGCACCAATTGCAACAGGATCAGATTTATCATAATTTTCCATACGGTATGTCATTTCTTCTCCGAAACTTCTGATGGTCATTTCATCGCTTTTATATCCAGGAGTAGATATGTTAGCCATGTTATTTGATACAACTTCTAGTTTTCTCTGTTGTGATAAAACTCCTGACGTAATATGGTAAAATCCTTGAAACATATTTCCCTCCTATACTTACTTCCGTATTAACTTATAGTTGTCATTTGCTTGTTAACTGCTCTTTTAATTTATTTATTGCTCTACTATGTACTTGTGAAACTCTCGCTGAGCTTATTTTTAATACACGAGAAATTTGAGTCATATTTAGTTCATCATTATAATAAAGTGATATAACTAAGCGTTCTTGTTCATTCAATGTTTCAATCGCTTGCATCAAGTCTTCTTTTTGGGCTGATTCATCAAATTTTTGAGACGGATCTTTAGTCTTACTTGACGAAGCTTCGAAAAGCACTCTACTATGTTCACCAGCATTTTCCAAAGTTTTATCCAAAGATACAATGCTCATCATATTTGATTTGCTCATTATATCCATGCATTCACTTTCATCATAGCCTGTTAATTCGGTTAATTTAAAAATCGACGGATTTTCTCCATGGGTTTGATAATATTCCTCTGAAGCACGCATTATAATTGAATAACCTTTTCGGTCTGCTCTCGAAACCCAATCGTGTTTACGCGCCACATCTATAATCATACCTCTAAGTCTCTTAGAAATGTATGTTTCGAATGTCGCATTCATATCTGGGTTATATCTATCGATCGCTTTCAATAATTCAATGACTCCATCATTGACAATATCTTCTATTTCAAAATAACTAACATAGACATTTCTCATTTGGATAGCAATTGATCTGACTATTGGCAAATATCTAACTGACAGTTCTTGTTTACATTCAATACTTTGAGTACGTCTGTAATGCGAGAACAGCTCTTCATTAGTGTAATCTTTCCAATTTTGAACCATTGTAGTTTACGCCTTTTCATTCTGCGATAATTATTCTATAAAGATACTTTGAAGCATTTGAATCATCTCTTTTCGTTCAAAAGTCTCATTTATATCTTGTTTCAAAAATTCATTGATTTTATCTATTTTTTGAAGTGCATAATCTATTTTAGGATTAGTTCCTGCTTGATACGCACCAATTGAAATCAAATCCTCGTTTTGTTCATATATACTCAGAACATCTCTAACACGTGAAGCCAATGCTTTGTCTTCTTCGGAGACTATCATATTCATAAGTCTCGAAACTCCAGCACTTACATCTATCGCAGGGAAATGATTAGCATTTGCAAGTTTTCTGCTTAATACTATATGTCCATCGAGTATTCCACGCGCAGTATCGGATATGGGTTCATTTACATCATCGCCTTCAACTAGTACAGTGTATACCCCTGTGATTGATCCTTTTGTGAAATTCCCACTTCGCTCAAGCAGTTTTGGAAATTCAGCATATATTGAGGGAGTGTAGCCTCTAGCAATAGCAGGTTCACCTGTCAAAAGACCTATCTCTCTTTGCGCCATCGCGAATCTAGTAAGAGAGTCCATCATAAGAAGAACATCTAATCCTTGATCCTTAAAGTACTCTGCAATAGTAGTTGCGACTAGCGGACACTTCATCCTAAGCATTGCGGGCTGATCGGATGTTGCCACTACTAATACAGTCCTTTTCATCCCCTCTGCGCCTAAGTCGTTTTCAACAAACTCACCAACTTCTCGTCCCCGTTCGCCTATAAGAGCAATTACATTTATATCTGCCTTCATATTCTTTGCAATCATGCCTAGTAATGTACTTTTGCCGACACCACTACCCGAAAAAATACCTATACGCTGTCCTTTTCCAATAGTATGGAGTGTATCTATTGCCTTCACTCCAAAATGCAAAGTCTCTTTAATCGGTGGTCTATCTAAAGGATTAATTCTTGGATTATCTACATAATAGTATTTGTCAGTTACTATAGGGGCACCCCCATCAATAGGATTACCCAAGGCATCGATTACTCTACCCTTTAGAAAATCGCCAACAGGGATTCTTAATCTCTTGTTCGTACTTCTGACAAAGTTCTCCGTTCCAATTCCAGGCATATCCTCATACGCCATTAATTTAACAATATCTCCTTCAAAGCCAACTACCTCTGCGGGAATTTGTCTTTTTTCTTCCTCACTGTATATCATTACGATTTCGCCAATATTAGCAGTAAGGCCTCGGGCTTCCATCGACATTCCGACACTACGTTCTATTTTTCCAATGTAGCTAACTGTTTCAGATTGCTTTATTCTTGCAGCCCATTCTTTTAACACTTTACTCCTCTACTATGTTCACTATCATAATCGCTAGTTCTTATCTTTTCTAATATAGTTGTATAATCGTTTACACTAGTTAGCTATGTTATACTTTAAACGTTTTCTTTTTTTAAAATATCTCTAATGTTTTCAATTTGAGTTTTAACACTCAAATCTATTATTCCTTCAGGTGTTTCAACTATGCACGCACCTTCATCTTCTATCATTACGACTTTAACTTGATCAGCAATTCTTGCAATACTATTTAAAAAATCTCTATTACCTTGTATATTGATGGTTCCCTCATCTTGTCCGATATAGATCTTCGCCCATGATGTCTTTTTCATTTTTTCAGTTGCGGCCAATATCATTCTAGAGATAACATCTTCATGTCCTTTGAGATTCGCAAGCACAATTTTCTCCGCGACAGCAATTGAAACATCCTTCAAATCCTCAATGTACTTTTCTAAAAAAAGTTGCTTCTCCTTTTCCAACTCATTAATCTGATCGCTGATGGCGTGTTGAAAATTATTATACTCCTGCTTATATGAAGATTTGATCTCAGCTTCTCCCCGATTAAGTCCTGCCCTATAACCCTCATCTTGTCCTAAGTTAAAACCTTCTTCATAAGCTTCTTTTTGGACTTGTTCCTTCAAAATGTTGATATCATTCTTAATAGCTTCTAGTTCTTTTTCGGCTTTCTCTTTTATTTCTACAGCTTCTTTTTTTGCCTTTTCGATTATTAATTCATCTTCATATTTTTTATCAGTTATTGCATCACTAAGGTTTGAATCTTCCACATCAACAACTTCGGAAATTATAATATCTTCAGAAGTTAAGTCACTTTTTTTATCATCTGATGACGTATCAAACTTAGGAGTAACTTCAGTTTGCAAATCATCACTGCTTGATTCAACATTTAAATGCAAATTATTCTCTGAAGGATGTACATTTTGAAACTCAATATACTCTCTAAAATCAGTCACATTTTCATTGTTTCGTCTAATCTTAAGCAATGACATCACCTTTTCCTGCCTTGTTGGTCATCAGTTCGCCGGCCTCTTCTAGACTGCGTATTTTAGATACAATAGTTTGTTGAGCTTGCTCTACATCTGTAAGTCTTACATTGTGCAAGACTTCTAAATCGTCTCGAATTGACTCAGCCATACGTGTCGACATATTAGCAAATAATGTTTCTGACATTTCCGGAGTAGATCCTTTAAGTGCATATACAATATCTTTCGTATCGCAATCTCTGATAAATCTTTGAATAGAACGAGGATCCATCTTCATGATATCTTCAAATACAAACATTCTCTTACGTATTTCTGTCGCTAAATCAGGATTACTTTTATCGAGTTCGTCAAAGACAATTTTTTCATTCCGTCTATCCATAAAGTTCATCACGGCAGCAGTATGGTCTATACCACCAGCAGCAGTTTCTCCTGAATGCATTACGGTTTCTAATTTTTTATATAGTTGTGATTCAACTAGTTGAACTACTTCGGTAGAAGCACTTTCCATTTGTGCTATAGACTCTATTACTTGAACGGATTCTTCATCGGTCAGTTGAATCAGCATTCTCGCTGCAGCATCTGGATCAAGATACGCTAATACCAAAGCTATAGTTTGCGGAC
>CAYJGJ010000021.1:20141-23955 GCA_964370025.1 uncultured Oscillospiraceae bacterium | reverse complement strand
CTAATAAATCCAGCGAATGGCGGAATTCCCGACATTGAAAATACACCGAGAAATGCAACCGCGGTAGTATAAGGCATATACCTTGCCAACCCTCCTAATTCGCTTATGTTTCTCGTGTGCGTCGCATGGTTTACTATTCCCGTCATCAAGAACAAGCTTCCTTTGAAGCATGCGTGCATCGCAGTATGTAATAAGGCAGCAGTGATCGCATTTTCGGTCCCCATTCCCAAGAGTGAAACAATAAGACCTAATTGAGAAACACTATGATATGCCCAGATTGCTTTTAAATCATCGCTTCTCAGCGCCATTATTACACCGAATACAAGCGATATCAGACCAGTAGCAGTAATTATTGCACTCCAGACAAAAGTTCCTCCCATGACCGGAGTAAGTAATGCAATTAAATAAATTCCAGCCTTTACCATCGTCGCGCTATGCAAGTAGCACGTGATTGGAGTAGGCGCCTCCATCGCGGATGGCAACCAAATGTGAAAAGGGACTTGAGCTGATTTAGAAAAAGCGCCGCCAAGCATACAAAGAACGATGATTTCGTAAAAACCGCTTTCTCTAATTATATCTCCACTTTGCAATATAAGGTCTATTTCATATGTGCCTGTCACATTTCCTACTATCAAAAATGATACGAGCATGCAAAATCCACCTGCACTCGTAACCAATAAAGCTTTATTTGCACCATATCTTGCTTTTTCTTTTTCATTGCAAAACCCAATAAGTAAAAAACTGATTATCCCAGTAATTTCCCAGAAAATATAAAGCATGATTAAATTATTTGTGTTTACTATTCCAATCATTGCCCACATAAATATGAGTAAATAAATATAGTAATTTTTTTTGTTATCTGAAGGTGAAAGATAATAGATTGAATAAAGGTAGACGATTATCCCAATAAATGTAATGATAAGTGAAAACACCAATGAAAGTGGTGAGAGTCGAAATGATAAATTGATTCCAAGAACAGGAATCCATTCTATAAACACGCTTGAGTAGGCCCCATCTAGTACTTCTGGAATTTTGCTTAGAAAAAATGAGAATGTAGCAATTGGGGCCACGAGGGCGGCATAAGGCAAGATATTGCTCTGCCTTTTCCCCAGGGCGCACAATATTAATGCCAAGATGATCGGGGCTGTTAGTGAAAATAAATACATCCTATCTTTGCAACTCCTTTAAAATCGATTGACACGCAAGTTTATTTGCGTAACTTATTATTGCGAATGTTAAAGCTTTTTCAATTAATATTGACTTTTCTTCATCACTAATATTGTTCTGAATTTTCTTGTTTCTAAACGAAGTATTTTTCTTTTTTTCCTTTGGAGAAACGTTTTCTTCCAGCAGTGGCGAAACACCGTCTATATGTGACACTGCGCTACTCTCTTCTTGAAAAGAATCAAAATTGGAATTAGAAGATTCTAACACTCGATTTAATCCACCAGACATATGCTCACCGACTTTTGAAAACTCTTCTTGTAGCAGTAATGAGAATGTTTCATACTGTCTCTTTGAATCCTCGGCATTCAGATCATCCCCGATAATTGTCGAAATATCAGATACTGGGACTATTTGTTTTAGCAAAGATATGACAGTGAGATATGCGATGTGCTCCTTGGAGTATCTTTTTCCTTTTACACGTGGCATTATTTCAGCCTTAACATAGTTGTTAATCATTGAAGAAGTCAACGACTCTCCCTCACTAAATCCAATATGCTGTCTTTGCATATATGAAATAACTTGATCCATATAGAGATCTATGTCGGGAAGATTATCCCATGATGTGGGACGTTCATTTAGCAATTTCTCGGCAGTTGTCTTAATAATATTCATAAAGTTCCCTATTTATCAATCCTCTATCCTGATAATAGTAGCACCAATTTTTCTGAATTTCTCAACGAAGTTTTCGTAGCCACGCTCTATATGATAGATGTCGGAGATCTCAGTCATTCCATCCGCAACTAACCCTGCAAGAACTAAAGCTGCTCCTGCCCTTAGATCAGTAGCGATTACTTGAGCTCCTTCAAGATTTTTTCTTCCATTTATGTATGCGCTATTTCCCTCATAAGTAATATTCGCACCCATCCTATTTAACTCGGAAATATGCATAAATCTATTTTCAAATACAGTTTCTAGTACATGACTTTTTCCAATTGTGGATAGCAAAAATGCCATGAATGGAGATTGCATGTCGGTGGGAAATCCAGGATACGGCATAGTAGTGATATCCGTAGCGACAAAATGATTATTCCTTCCATTCACATAGATGCCTTCTTCAACTATGTCAACCATAACTCCGCACTCTCGCATTTTTGCAATTATAGGTTTGACATGTTCGGGAACCACATTAGAAATAAGCAACTCGCCTCTAGTCATAGCTGCGGCAAGCATGAATGTACCCGTTTCAACTCTGTCAGGAATAACAGTATGGTTAGCACCCTTTAGCTTTTCGACCCCTTCAATTTTAATTGTATCCGTTCCTGCACCCTTGATTTTTGCTCCCATCTTATTTAGAAAGTTTGCTAGATCAATTATTTCAGGCTCCTCAGCAGCATTTTCAATATACGTCATTCCCTCCGCGAGTACCGCTGCCATCATTATATTTTCTGTAGCTCCCACGCTCGGATAATCCAAGTATACACTCGCGCCTTGCAGTCTTTTGCCATTTGTCTTTGCTTCTACATAATCAATTTCCGATTTGACGGTTGCGCCCAATGCTTCAAATCCTTTAAGGTGTAAGTCTACAGGTCTTGCCCCTATCGAACATCCACCAGGAAGAGGGATCTTTGCTTCGCCTTCTCGAGCAAGCAACGCGCCCATCACTAATACTGAAGCCCTCATTTTACTTACAAGCTCATACTCTGGATTTGTAGACGCAACTCGAGGAGTTGAAATCAACAATGAGTTGATACCATCTCCTTCTTCACTCTCTACTTCTTCGATGCTTGCGCCCAAAGAACACAACAATTTAGATAGCACTTCCACATCTCTTAGTTTAGGTGCATCTTTTATTTCACATGTTTCATCAGTCAGCAGCGATGCAGCCATAAGCGGCAACACTGCATTTTTTGAACCACTTATAGTAACTTCGCCTTGAAGCGGTTCACTCTTTTGTATTAGATATTTTGCCAATAATCCATCCTCACGCAAAAAAACTCCTTATTTGATTCATAAAGAAAAAACTAAGAAGCTTTCTTTTTTAATAATTATTTATCGTTATTGCCTTTTTTCAGCATTCCTAAAAAAGACATTATTCCATGGAATACACTGCTCAATGCCGTTGTCACACTCTGATTGCCCTTGATTGCACTGAATATAGTGTTTGCAATACTCGTAACGTCGCCAATCAGTGGATCTATGTCCTCGGCTTTACGCGAAGATATTTCGGAAACAACTTTTACATCGCTTAATACTGCATCAGCTTTTTTGAGCACCGATATTAAATTCCTCGCTACGATAATAAGATATACGAGCAAAATTGCACCGAGTGCCATCAGGATAACTTTGAGCAATAATTCTAAATCTATTTCTATTACCATACTTATTCTCCAATTTTTATATACTTGTAATATATTCTTTCAAACAACCTAAATTAATGTCGAGCATTTAAAGCACTATAATTACATTTGTCGAAAATTTCCTACATATATTTTACTTTATTATAAGAAAAAAATCAAGAAATGCATAAAATTTTCATATGTAACAAATTAAAGGCAAAATTGTTCGGCACAATATAACTTTTCAACATGTTTTCATGTGCACACAGTAACAAAAATTTTAGCCCATGAAAATTCGACATTACGTCTAT
>CAYJGJ010000021.1:0-20131 GCA_964370025.1 uncultured Oscillospiraceae bacterium | reverse complement strand
GCGCTTTTCCTTATTGTGGTTTTTTTCCTTGTTGTTTTTTTTAAAGTTGTTCTTTTTGCAAGCATCGCACTTTGATTGTTTTTTTGACATTTTTATTGCATCTTTATCGTATGTACGCAATTCAGGGCCAAGTACTTCCTTAGTTTTCCCATCTACAGTCTCACTTGTCACGATACGTCCTTTGATTATCCCCGCAAGAATATTGACATCTGTTACTTTAATCGTACCATCATTAGTCTCTACCATGTCGCCTGTGCTAGGCAACCCTTTTGACAAATATGCATACGTATCATTTTCATGTTCTAAACAGCACATAATCCTTCCACAACAACCTGAAATCTTTGTAGGATTAAGTGATATATTTTGTTTTTTTGCCATTTTGATAGACACCTGTTTGAAGTCAGACATCCAAGAAGTACAACAAGTCTCTCTGCCACAACACCCCATAGCGCCTATCATCTTAGCCCCATCACGAGCACCTATCTGTCTTAACTCTATTCTTATTTTGAACTCGGAAGCCAAATCCTTGACAAGGTCTCTGAAGTCTACCCTGTCGTCCGAAACGAAGAAAAAAGTAACCTTAGATCCATCGAGAATGTACTCTGCATCTAACAATTTCATGTCTAACCCGTGTTTTTCGATTTTTTCTCTGCATTTTTGGATTGCACTAGCCTTCTTTTCGATATTTTCCGAACTCCTTCGCTTGTCATCCTCTGTTGCAATCCTAACTACGTCCTTGAGAGGTTGTAAAAGTTCATCATCTTTTTTTTGAAAAATATCCGTGACGACCGTGCCATATTCCATACCGCGCACAGTTTCGACGACTACATTGTCACCATTTTTTATATCTATTCCCGCAGTTGAAAAGTGATATATTTTCCCAGCGCCTTTAAATCTGACGCCTACTATGTTATTCATTATTATCTCCGATCTTAAACAGCAACTTGCGTATTGCAAATTCTATTTTAGTGTTATATTCCAATTCTTTTCTAGTTTCTTCAATATATTCCGTCGCGCTCAATAGTCTGCGAACAATACTTGGGTTTCCTCTATTTTTTAACGTGACTGACTTGATTTCCGCAAGCATCGCATTTAGCAAATTTTCCATTGCCTTTTTTGAGTCTTGCGCATCATTAGATTCTATATATTCCATTAAGCTTGAATTCCATTGATAAAATGGCTTATTGGAAAAGACGCCTCCAAGCAAATCTTTAGCGGTTTGTAACGCGCAAGAGTCAACCTCTCTACTTTGGGCATTTAGCCTAAATAATCCGCCACGAGATCGTACCGTTTGCAACAAATTTTCTCTGTTTTGCACAAAAAGTATTATCATATTGTCGTTGTTAGGTTCTTCAAGTTCCTTTAACAACGCATTTTGAGAAAAGCGATTAAGAAAATCGGCATCAAAAATCACACCAATATTTCTGTCCTTTGCCAAACTTTTCCTGTTCATGTTGCTTAAAAAGCTTCTTATTTCAGATACTTTTATCTCGCCTTTTTCCCTAATAATATAATAAATATCTTCATAGTTATTGTTTTCAATTTTTTTGCAATACTTGCAATTGTCGCACCCTGAGCCTGTAGCTTTCTCACAAAGCACGGCCTTCGCAAAGTCTACAAAGAATTGCTCGCTGTCAGAAACATCAGCAGTTTCGAAGATATAACAATTAGAAGTATTACCCCTGACTATTGATTGCTGAAGGTTATCGAAATTACCGAGTACGTGTTTCCATTTGTCTAAAGACATGAGCTCTATCCTTTGAATTTAATTTCATATAATGCAAACGAGAGTAGTATCACTTTCAAGTGAACAAACTGGCATATAATATAAAAAACCCGCTACTTATTGCCCCATAAGTGACGATGGCAATATTTCGCCAAGACACGACAAAACACTTTTTCTCGTTTCTACTATCGCCTTGGAAGCATCAATTATTCTGAATCTTTCTTCTCTCTTTGACATCTCGAGGTAAGCATCGTATGCCCTCTTGTGAAAGTCCAGAGTTTCTTCATCCAACCTATCGGGAGATCCCTTGCGACTGAGCCTGTCGATGCTTTCGCTTGGTTTAATCATAAATAAGATTGTCAAGTCTGGCTTTAACCGTCTCGTAGAAAATTCGTTAATCATGCGGACATCTTCGCCAAGATTCCTAGCATATCCTTGATATATGATGCTCGAGTCGACATATCTATCACATATAACAACCTTGCCTTCATCCAACGCTGGGATTATGACTTCTTCCACATGCTGCGCCCTTGCAGCAGCGAACAAAAGAGCCTCTGTTCTATCGCACATCTGCGTATGGCTATTACATAACAGAATTTCTCTGATTTTTTCGCCTATCAATGTTCCACCGGGCTCTCTAGTAAAAACGATTTGATCGTGCTTATCTGCAAAGAACTCTTTGATATACCTTAACTGAGTCGATTTGCCTGACCCATCCGGCCCCTCTAATGTAATGAATATTCCTTTACTCATCATACCTACCTTTTTAATTTTGTTTTTTTGTTCTGCCTTGTTTTCCAAGTCTTACACACATCTGCACTAGAATCAATGCAACAGGAATCAGTAGCAGTATGACAAAAACAATCTGTAATATTTGGAACATGCTTTTTCCTTTGTCATTTCATAGCCGAAGAAAATTTTTTGCTCATATATTCTATTATTTTTATCGCCTCTTGTCAATCATTCTTCTCCGCGTTTGCTTGCATTTTCACCCATTTTGAAAGGGGCACTTGTCAACTTTTTTTACCGACTTTCAATTTTTCAAGCATTATTTTCTTTTCTATGCTAGAATATTATAATATAAAATCTAATATCAAAAAACTGAGCAAGGCAAAATAATAATGCAATTATGATATACTTGAAACCCACAATACTTCTGATATCACATAATCGCTTAGCTAGCGCCCACCTACGACTATATTTTTACCAATCCCCAACACGGCGTTCTTAAGATATGGAGCAGACAATGAACGAAAAACAATTTGGCATAATGCCGATTAATAAACTCTTCTTCAAGCTTTCGACACCAGGAATGATTGCTATGTTTTTCGCTTCTATAGGAATGATGATTGACGGTATTTTTGTAGGACAATTTATTGGCAGTGAAGCTTTGGCCGCTGTCAATCTTATAATGCCGATTGCAGGAATTTTATTCGCTGCATTTGACATGATAGCTGTCGGTTCGCAAGTAAAAATAGGAATCAGATTAGGAGAGCAAAATATAAAGGGCGCAAATGCAATGTTTAGTGCCTGTATTCTTATTATGGTACTAATTGGAATTATAATTATGATTCTAGGACTATTATTTGCAGATGATGTGATATATGCTTTCATAAGTGATGCTACTCTTGCTACTCTTGCATATGATTATGTAAAAGTTTTTATATATTTCATTCCATTGCTCGTGCTTTTTTTTGCAGTCGACAACTACTTAAAACTGTGTGGAAAAGCCCAGCTAAGCATGATACTTAGTATTGGCACTGCGATTTCAAATATAATACTTGATGCAATACTCATAGGGTATTTGCGACTTGGAATTGAATATGCCGCGATAGCGACGGTTGCTGGGCAAGTTTTAGCTGTGATTATTGCCCTAGTGCCATTTGCTCTAAAAAAATACACCTTACGTTTCACTAGACCTAAGATCACATTAAAAGAAATATGGGGAATTATATTCAACGGCAGTTCGGAATTTTTTAGCACCATATCTGGATCAATCATGGCAATACTTATTAATGCATTGCTGCTTTCTCTTGGTGGAACTGTAGCGGTTGCATCATATGCGATTATTATGTATATAGATGGAATGCTCATATCGATGTTATATGGGATTCAAGATGCGATTGCACCTGCTGTAAGCTATAATCTGGGAGCAAAGTTACACGATAGAATTTTCAAACTCTTTCGACTTAACTGCATTGTGGCATTTGCAGTCTCTATGTTATATATGTCGATAATGCTTGTATTTCCAGATTTTTTGGTAGGAATATTTTCGGGAGAAGAAGAAATACTAGTTCGAGAGAGTTCCAAAAATGCGCTGCTTTTATATGCCCCATCATATTTGTTCACATGGTTTATTATGGTATCAAGCGCTTTTTTGACTGGCATCGATAAACCGAGAGAATCTGTTGTAATCACACTACTAAAAGCGATAGTATTCCCTATTTTCTCTTTATTTGTGATGACAAATATTATAGGAGTAGATGGTGTGTATGTAACTCCTGCCATCAGCGGAGCCTTAACTTTCATAATCGCTTTTATCATTTGGAAAAAGACTAGCGCGAAGCTATCAATTAAATAATATCAGTTCGAAAACAATATTGGACACGAAAAATATTCAAGGAGAAAGCAATGATTACTATAAAAGAAGTATTACAATTGCCGGAAATGCATGAATTTCAAATAGTCGCGGGGAGAAGCGGACTAAAAAACCAGATATTTAATCTTGGGTTTCTTGACTATGAAGAGTTGAATGATCTTGAGAATTCCTTTTCAAAAGATGATTTTGTTTTGACAAGTCTCGCAAGATGGCACAATGATTTTGATTTGTGTGAACAATATTTAAATAGACTTATTAGCATAGGTGTCTGCGGCATAGCGATAAAAAATGTATTTATTTCAGAGCTATCTGAGAACATTCTTTCATTCGCAAATAAAAAAAATGTACCCATATTTTTTTATGGTGTGGCAGTCAACTCGGAAGATGTAGCTGTGGCAATAAAAAATGCTATTCGAGATGTCGAAAAATATTCAAAGTATGAAAAGATAATTTCCAAAATAATAGAACGAAGGTGTGGCCTAGTTGAATTTGAGAATAACTTGGAAATAATAAAAGATGGATTAATTGATCCGATAGGTGTAATCTATCTGAAATTAAACCACGATGGGGAAACGAGTTCTGGTGAAAATCTGAAATTCACACAGTCCATGGAATACACATCAAAAGTTCTATTAAATCAAAATTCCCTGAGATTTTATCAGTATAAAAACGGTATATTCATTCTATGCGAGTATAGAGATTCCAGTTTTTCTAACTTCAAGTCATTAAAACATTCCCTTTCACTACATGAAAAAAGTGGAGATTATTATGTTGGTTATGATCTTAGTTTTTCTGACGATGTTAAGTTGCAGAACTCTTTAGTAAATGCGATTAGTGCATCTCACGTTTGTGAATTAAGAAATGCCGACTTTATTTCCTATGATAATATTGGCGTTTACAAACAACTACTTCCAATTTACGAAGATTCCCCTTTATGGAAACATTCTTGTAACACAATTGCAGTTTTGACGGAATATGACAAGTTGTACAATTCAAATTTGCTGCAAACCGCTATGGCATATGTCGAAAACAATAAGGAGGTCGGAAATACAGCGTTAACCTTAGAGCAGCATAAGAATACGGTACGATACAGATTGAAAAAAATACAAGAAATTTTAGAATGGGATAACTATCTCGAAAACGATTTTTATGAACAGCTCTTTATAGACATCAAAGCTTACCAAATAATTAGCTTAATTAAAAGGAACAGTTGAAAATAACTGTTCCTTTTGTTTTTTAACCCAAAATCAGCTACAAAACTATCCAATATTACAAACTGTATTTTATTCAACAATGTTATAATTTACAAAGTAAGTTTTTGCATTATTGAAAATATTTAAAAAAAAGGAGGGCAAATGGAAGAAAATCGCTTAAATATCAAGATGATCACGGAGGCGAAAGAAAGAATCGGCAAGTATGTAAGCAACACACCTTTAGATCAGTCTATCTATTTAAGTAATGAAAAACAGAACGTTTTCTTGAAGTTAGAAAACACTCAGTCCGTCAAGGCATTTAAGATTCGCGGTGCCTTAAACAAAATTCTAAGTCTTTCAGACGAAGAAAAATCAAAAGGAATAGCCACTACGTCTTCAGGAAATCATGGCATTTCAGTAAGCTATGGGGCCAAATTGGTAGGTGGCATAGAAGCAACGACCATAGTTCCCAAAAGCACCCCACAAAGCAAAATCGACAAAATTGCCCATTACGGTGGGAAAGTTATAATTCACGGGGACAATTACGACGATGCGAATCTGTTCGGACAAAAATATATAAAGGAAAGGCAACTAACATTTATAGATGGTTGGGATAATGACCCATATGTTTACGCTGGACAAGGCACTGTTGGGATAGAAATACTTGGAGAAAATCCGAAAATTGACACTATCTTAGTCCCTGTCGGTGGCGGGGGCATCCTTACAGGCATTGCAGTAGCAGCAAAAGAAATGAATCCAAATGTTAACATTATTGGAATTCAAACGGAAGCATGCCCTGCATATGTAGCATCACGCAATGATAATAAGTGCTACGGAGAATATCCAACGTCAGAGACAATATGTGAAGCGCTTGTAGGTGGAATCGGGCAACTTGCATTCGAAATGCGAAACTTTGTAGACGAAACTATTGTCGTAAGTGAAGATTACATAAAACGTGCAATTTCCCACTTAGCGAAAAAAGAAAAACTAATCGCAGAACCATCCGGAGCAATTGCTGTCGCAGCAGTATTGCAGCATAGAGAAAAAATAACGGGTCAAAACATCGCACTTGTTATCACCGGTGGCAACATCGATGACTCTTTAATGGTTGAAATTTTAAATAATTATTAATATTATAAACAAAAAAGGAAAGGAATGATTTATTATGGAATTTGGAATACTTAGCCTAATCCCACCTTTAGTAACTGTCATTATGGCATTTTTAACTAGGCAAATCGTTATATCTTTATTAGTAGGTATATTTACAGGAGCGACCATCATCGCTGGATTTGATCCTATCGCTGGTTTTTTTAGTACATTTGATACTTTTGTGATTCCAGCTGCGGTAAGTAGCTCAAGAATATCAATTCTTGTATTTACATTGACAATTTCGGGAATGATTGCTGTCGTTTCGGCTATGGGTGGAACCGCAGCAATTGCAAAGTCACTTAGTAAAAATGTAAAAACTGCTAGAGGTGCGCAACTGATGACATCTCTTGCGGGATGCCTTGTTTTCTTTGATGACTATGCTAACATCTTAATCGTCGGCCCTACTATGCAACCGCTATCAGACAATCTGAAAGTCTCTAGAGAAAAACTAACATACATTGTCCACACTACAGCAGGGATTGTCGCGGGAGTTGCAATCATGACCACATGGATTGGTTTTGAAATAAGCTTAGTCACTGAAGCCTTTGATGGATTAGGTTACGAAGTAAACGGATTTTTGATTGTCTTACAAAATATACCTTATATGTTTTACAATTTATTAGCTATTGTAATTTCATTTATGATTGCATATTCTATGAGAGACTTTGGCCCGATGTACAAAGCAGAAAAACGCGCAAGATTAACAGGAAAACTCGTTGCAGATGACGCAATTATTTCTGATACAGACGACGTTTCTACCAATGCTGCTCAAGAAGAAAAAGTTGAAGGAAAAATAATTTATGCACTCCTTCCAATTTTAACTATGGTACTCGTTACATTTTTTGGAATTTGGGCTAGTGGATATGCCGGACTAGAAGAGGAAGTTAGTTTCTTATCATTTGAAGGTCTAAGATTAAGCTTCGGCATGGCTGACCCTATGCCCCCAATTGTATGGGCTGCCGTACTTTCTAGCTTGGTAGCTTGTGGAATAGCAATATTTAAAATGAAGTTTTCTATATCAAAAACATACAAAATTTGGCTAAAAGGTTTCTTAGATTTAGGAGAAGTAGCTATCATTTTAGTATTAGCATGGGCTATCGGAGGTGTCGTCAGCACAATGGGAACAGCGGAATATTTGATTTCAATTGTTTCTGGAAATATTTCCGCGGGATTCATTCCAGCGATTGTCTTCCTAGTTTCTTGTATCATCTCATTTAGCACGGGAACTTCTTGGGGAACAATGCCTATCGTCTTCCCAATTGCTATACCTTTAATCGCCGCGTTTGTTGATGATCCAACTCAATCACCACTTGTATTAGCAACAATTGCTGCAGTTTTATCAGGTAGCATCTTCGGAGATCAAACTTCACCTATCTCAGATTCGTCAATTATCTCAGCTGCAACAACTCGCTGTGATTTAATGCACCATATAAAAACGCAAATACCTTATGCCTTAGTACCTGCTGGACTTGCTACACTAAGCTATCTTTTAGTAGGATTCCTTTCCCTCAATCCGTGGGTATGCTTACTTATTGGCATTGTAATCTTGGCACTTGTTATTAAATTCTTCGGAAAAAGCACTAAATATGAAGATTTGATTAAGGAAAAAGAATAGTTAATTTGATTCGCACACGTGCTAATTATAGCTTAAGAAGATTGAATATTTACTTTCATTTAAAAAACCCTGCGAAAACACATTCCGCAGGGTTTTTGATTTATAATTTAGGCACAATATATTACAGTTTTGTCGAAAATTGATTGCTTTCTAATCGTGTAATCTTTTTCTAAAGACTCTTCTATCTTTATTTTCTGATTTTCTATAGTGCTCTTGCTTTGCAATGTACATAGATTTATCCGCTTCATCGAGTTTCTCATCGATGTCAATTGCACTCTCACTGACGGCTGTTCCTACCGAAACGGATAGATCATTTTCCTTTGCAACCAGCAGTATAAATTCTCGCAATTTTCCATTGAAAACATCCCATTCAGTACAGTCATCCATTATAATAAACTCGTCACCACCTATACGATACGCCTTACTGTCGAAGACTTTCTTAAGAATATCCGCACATGTTATTATCAACTTGTCTCCATATGAATGACCTTTTGTATCATTTGCATCTTTAAGACCATTGATGTCAATATATGCCAATCCAATAAATCCAGGGTGGTTTTTGCGGAATTCTGTTATTGCCAAATGGTAACTGTATCGATTGTTCAATCCCGTTAATTCATCATATGCGCTTAGTTTCTTAAATTTATTCAACAAGTAATGTCTACAGTTATTTCTATTATTATGTCCCATAGCTAGGTCATATGCAAATTCAAGGCAGCTTCCGTAACCACAACTAAAACAATTTAAACGCCTATCTTCTTCTGTGATTTTTCCTAAAGATATAAATACTTTTTCCAAATCAATTTCTTCATTAATTTTGTAATCGAAGCTTCTGTCTTTGTACTCTCTAATGAAATCTTCTACTTTTAATTTTGAATCAAAATATTCCATTAGGGATTCTGTGTTTTTAGGATTAACTACAGATTTTTGCTTGTTCAACTCATAATCTACAGCATTCAATCGCACATCTTTATTCGTCCCTGTCCCTAAATTGCATCCCTCGCTACAGTTCAACACATCTACTATTACAGGCACTGGTCTTCCTTCTTTAACGTCTTCAATGTACTCATGCAAATATTCTTTAATTTTATGTATTCCCTCAATTTGTTTGATCCAAATATCTTGCCCCAAGTGAGCTTTGATATTTTCACTGAGACCACCTGGACGAGAAAAAGTAAAGCCGATAGACCCTTCGGCATTGTCAAATTTTGAATCTTCATATGTATCCAAATTAACATTTTCAGATTTGATTCTCTCCAAAAATTTAGCAAAAGTTACGTTAAGTTCTATTACGCCATGTGTTTCATCCGATTCACACTCGCGTTTTTTTCCAATACATGGCGACAAAAACAGTATTTTATCTGTCACTCCCACATATTTTTTCAAGTATATGGCAAGTGAGGTAGCTGGACTGTGAAGTGGCGATAGCTTTCCGATTAATTCCGGTTGGTATTTTTCGATGTAGCTGACCACAACGGGACAGGGCTGCGCAATAATCTCTTTAATACCATTTTCCCTCACGGCCTTTACATGCCCCCATGTACAGATATCCGCACCAAAAGAAACGTCGTAAACATTATTGACCCCTATTGACTTGAGGTAACTGATTAATTTAGGAACTGCTGCAAAGCTAAATTTCGCAGCCGGCGCAATTATAACAGAAAACTTCTCTCCTGCTTTTATTTGTTCAAAAAAGGAGTCGCAATCATCGGTATATTCACGCGCATCATGATCACAAATGTTTAGACATTCCCCACAGGAAATGCAGTACCCAGGTTTAATGAATACTTTACATTCATCCGCTTCAAAAAATGCTTCGTTTGCTTTTACAGGACATTTGAAGATACACTTATTGCATCCCTTACAGGCAGATTCTATTGTTTGAATATATGTAGTATTATGCACAGATACCTCCTTTCTCGAAAGAGTGACGACCAATAGTACAATTTACACATAGCTATTGTCACATACTGTACAAGAATTTATCCAAATTTCCATCTTAAATATCTAATATTCCGTTTAACTTTTTAGTAGTTCTTTTCTGATGACTTTTTTTGATTGTTATTATAATATCACTTTTATATACAAACATCAAGTGCATTTTAAATCATGTAGCACTAGGATACTTGTATGTCAATCAGATGATACATTTTTATTTTTTACGTGGCTTAGGGAAAAATCTAGTTTCTTCTTTAAACATATTGAATTTTATGACAATTTATGATAAGTTTTGAATAATAGCATTTTTCATATTGCATACTATTACACAGGAGCTAGATATGGACAAAATTACCAAGCCTAAAATACTTATTGTAGATGACAATGTTACAAACCTTAACATCGCGAGGAAGTCACTTTGTGATGACTATAACGTGGTTCTCATTAAGGATGGAGCGATGGCACTAGCCGAGATTGCTAATATTAATCCCAATTTAATTCTTTTGGACGTAGAAATGCCTGGGATGAATGGGTTTGAAGTTATAGATAAAATCAAAAATGAAATGCCCGAACCTTTTAGAAATATTCCTGTTATATTTCTTACTGCCAAAGACGACGGTGACAGCGAATTCAAAGGGTTAAACCTAGGGGCTGTCGATTATGTCATTAAACCTTTTTCTTCCGTACTTCTCAAAAAAAGAGTTGAGCTTCATCTCAAGTTACATAACTACAGCACAAGACTTGAACACTTAGTAGATGAAAAAACGGCAAACTTAAAAGACCTTCAATACGCTATTATTTACTCTATGGCGGAAATGGTCGAACGTAGAGACCGTGGAACAGGCAAACATATCATGCGAACACACCTTTTCCTCAAACATCTACTCCTACAAGTGATTGAAGACGGCATATATAAAGACTCTCTAAAAGGCGTGAATGTAGAAATATATGCGCACGCATCGCAAATGCACGATGTTGGCAAGATTGCAATTCCAGACGGGATTCTTCTAAAACCGGCTAAGCTCACTGCTGATGAATATGAAACGATTAAAAAACATACTATATATGGAAGCGAAATAATAGATACTGCAATCAAAGAAGTTCAAGATGTAGAGTTTTTGGAAGTAGCCAAAAACTTTGCACTCACCCATCACGAAAAATGGAACGGCACTGGTTATCCGCGAGGACTAAAGGGTGAAGAAATACCTATCAGTGGTAGGCTCATGGCAATTGTCGACGCATATGACGCGCTAATTTCCGCACGTCCATATAAACATGCGAAAACACATCAGGAATCTGTCGATATTATTATTGCCGATAGTGGATCCCATTTTGATCCACTAATTGTAAATTCTTTTCTAAAAGTAGCAAATGAATTTGTCACAATTGCTGACAATAATCGTGACGATTAGACAAGTCTAAGGAGGAGTTATAATGTCTGAACAAAATAGAATCACATTCGAACATCTGACTGAAACACTTTCTATTACAGGTGTAGGCGTTTTTATTTGGAACTTGGAAACTAACCATGTCATTTACAGCAAAGAGTGGGCGGAGATAGTCGGATATGATCTTTCAGAGATTGAAGAGCACGTTCGAACATGGGAGTCTATGCTTTTCCCTGAGGATTTAAAGATAGCAGAAAAGGCCGTCGACAAACACTTGTCCGGCGAAGCTAAATTATACGAAGCCGAATTCAGAATGATAAAAAAAGATGGCACTATAATCTGGGGACACGATAAAGGAAAAATCACAGAGTACACGAAAGACGGAAAGCCACTAATTCTGTGCGGGGTTTTACAAGACATTACTAACATAAAACTTACTGAAGAACTTTTGCGCGAGAGTACTGACATACTTAATCTAGCGATTGAAGTAGCGGAATTTGGAACTTGGGACTGGGATCTCAAAAAAGACCATATTGCATATAACGATGAGTATCTAAAAATGCTGGGATACACGCAAAATGACATCAATAATTCTTTGGAAGAATGGGAAAACATGAATCATCCAGAAGATTTGCCAATGGTTTCGGCTTTGCTTGATGATTTTGTCGCTGGAATTTCTGATACATACGAATGCGAAATACGAATGCTTCACAAAGATGGACATTATATATGGACAAAAGACGTAGGACGTATTGTAGAAAAAGATGAGAACGGAAATGCAACACGTGTAATAGGTGGACATCTCAACATTGATAGCCTCAAAAACTATCAGTTTCGCCTAGAGGAAACCTTGAGCGCACTTGAAAGTCACCAAGTACATCTCGAACAAGAAATCGAAGAACGAACTAAGACCCTGATAGAACAAGACTCATTGTTACTCACTGTTAATGACATTTCCAGAAAACTTCTTACACTAACGGATGAGATGGATTTTCAGCATATACTCTCAGGCTGTCTGAAACAAGTCGCTGAAACATATGAGGCAAATCAAGCTACCCTTTGGCGATATGAAACATATAATGATAGACATTATATCTATATCTCATATGCATATCAAAACGAAGAAGAAATCATCTATAATACTTCCGATATTGAAAACTTCCTCAAGTCACTCCCCGATGATGACTCTCTTTTCCATATAAAACCCGATGATAACAATATAATCATAGCATACGATAAGTTCAGGCCCGAGTTGAAAAAATGCTTTGAAGGAAAAGACCCCGTCGCTAATTTTTTCGATATTATCACCCCCCAATATGCAGATATTTTAAGGACTAGATTTGGATACAACAATTCATTGCTTTTAGCACCGGTATATACAAACAATTCACTTTTTGGATTTGCATCTGTGAACAGTGCTGATAATGAACTAGTATATACGGAAGTCCAGCAAAACATGCTTGTTGTCTGTGCGACTCTCTTTGCTAATGCCCAAAAGAGATATGAGATAGATATAGAAGTGAAGCAAGCTCATGAGGACGCTTTGTTGAGCTCACAAGCAAAAAGTAACTTCCTGGCAAATATGAGCCATGAAATCAGAACTCCTCTCAATGCTATACTAGGCATGTCGGAAATTGTATTAAGAGAAAGTGCCGGAAGATCTACTGAGGAATATGCTGTAGAGATAAAGAATGCGAGCGAAAATCTACTAAACATTATTAATGATATTCTCGATATTTCAAAAATCGAGTCAGGAAAACTCGAAATCATCAACATAGATTATGCCATTGCATCACTAATAAACGATATAATAAGTATTACAAAAATTAGATTAGAGGAAAAACCAATCCTATTCACGACATATGTAGATAAAGATTTGCCGAGAAATCTCTTTGGGGATGAAATTAGGATTAAACAAGTCCTAATAAACCTTTTAAGTAATGCTATTAAATTTACAAAGTCAGGAAATATTCACCTAAATGCCACGTGCGAAATCAGAGAAGATGTTGCGGAACTTATCTTTTCTGTTACAGATACCGGAATGGGAATACGCGAAAGTGACATGAAACGCCTTTTCATGCAATTCGAAAGAGTCGATACTAAAAGAAATAGGAACATCGAGGGCACCGGTTTAGGACTTGCTATCACAAAACAACTGTGTGAAATGATGGGTGGATCTATAAGTGTAGAGAGTGAACTTGGTGTAGGTACAACTTTCACAGCGACCATGATTCAAAAAATCAACGACTATCAGCCACTTGTCTCTCCACCGGAGAAGCAACGCGTATTACTTTATGAAGCAAGGGAACTCTATGCCAAATCGATCAAAATGTCTATCGAGTCTCTTGGCTCTCATTGCACTGTGTGCACCAACCAATCAGAACTCTTTGATTCACTCAACAATCAGATATTTGATCACTTATTTACACCTGCCGTGCATCTTCAAAAGATGCTAGACCTGAAACGAACTCTTGACCGCAAGTTCAATATTGTACTAATGACCGATCTCGGTGATAGCACTATGTATAAAAATGTGCAATCAGTCTCACTACCATTTAATTGCATTCATCTTTCAGACATATTTAGCGATACAAATCTGAGTGGTGCAAATACAAAGGAAACCAACTTTTTCACTGCTCCTACTGCAAAAATACTTGTAGTTGATGATAATCAAGTAAATTTGATGGTTGCAAAAGGACTTATGGCTCCTTATAAATTCAACGTTGAAACTGCACTTAACGGCAAATTAGCCGTAGACCTTATTAAAGAAAATCACTATGATGTCGTTTTTATGGATCACATGATGCCGGTCATGGATGGGATTGATGCTACTGCAGAAATTAGAAAACAAAAAGGTGACTATTATAAAAATCTTCCCATAATTGCTCTGACGGCGAATGCGCTAGTGGGAGCAAGAGAGCTTTTTGTTAAAGAGGGAATGAATGATTTTTTGGCAAAACCTATTGAAATAAAGAAATTGCACGATATTTTACTTACGTGGATACCAAAAGAGAAAATTCAAAACACAACCGAACACGTATCAGAAAACAACGACTCTATCGATAATAGTTTGCACATCAAAGGTGTTGACACAAAATATGGAATTGGATTAATTGGCGGCAAGCTCTCGGATTATCTAGATGTTCTTTCTATTTTTTATAATGATGGCTTAACCAAAATGGATGCTATTAATTCTTATTTTGCCAATGAAGACTTGAGAGGTTTTGGTATCGAAGTGCACGCCCTCAAGAGCGCAGCGCATTCTATTGGCGCTTTCGACGTCTCTGAAAAAGCTAAATGCCTAGAAGATGCCTCAGCAAAGGAAGATTGGGAATACATAAAACTACATACAAATGAATTCTTGCAGGCACTTGGATACCTACTAAATTGCATAAGTGAACATGTCAATATCGAAATCCTTCCTGTTGAAAACATGGCACACGGAGATCCAGCATTTCTTCGCGAAACACTTGTGACGCTCGAATCCGCACTGATGTCTCTTGAGATTGACTTGATAGAAAAATGTTTAGAAAAATGCATGTCATTCAATTGGAAAGGTGAAATACCTGCACTTTTGAAAGAAATCAAGACATTATCGGAGAACTTTGAATACTATAATGCAAAGCCTTTGATTCATACAATTACTGATGAAATAGATGATAATTATTGAAAATAAACTCTCATCTTCAAAATATAGAAAATCCACCTTTCGATTCGTGCAATTTAGAACCGGAATTGATATACTTCTTATGACTTTGCCATATATAAATTAACTAATTTATATATGAAACTTGTTGCGTATCAGCATAGTTGTACGTAACAAGTTCGCTTCTTTCTAAATCCTCATTATGCATATTTACTGCTGAAACAGCAACACTATCATAAGTTTTATAATAGTAAATTCCTTTGTCCGCATTAATGCAACAAGAATACACTGTTATGTCATACTTATCTCCGTCCATTACGCTACCTCGCACCATTGCCACAGAATCTAACATATGGAACATCTGTGCTACCGAATGAACTTCTGTTTTAGGAGCCTGTGCATTCGCTTTTAAGAAATATGCTTTGACAAACCTAGACTCTGATGAATAGTCTCCAGGCAACCCCAAAGCTCCCAATCCCATGCAGTAATTATTGAGCTCAATCTCGTTCGTCATCGTATTGACTGGATTTTTGTTTGAAAGTTTCATGTAGTTATTTAAATTATGTAGTTGCATGTCAAATTTTGGATTATTTGTAAGTACACCCGTCTTATTCTCGTACACGTGCATTCCCGATTTTGTGCATTCCACCACAATTGAAGATCCCTTATCCGAAATAATAAAATGCAATGTCGGAATGGGGAGGCTAGGTGCAAATGGAGTGTCTGTTACATTAATATTCTTCAGTAAATCATTTGCCTCCGCAACATTCGATGCCTTGCAGAGTATATAAGGTATAAATTCAACTACTGAAATATTATCTTTATTATCGATACTTTTGTTATAATGCGCCATTCCAGGGAAATTCAACCCTGCCATATACAGCCCTTTTTCATTTGCAGCCTCCGCAAAAAGAGGATAATTATCTTTAACCATAGCAGCGCCGATAACAGCATGATGCCTGTATAATGTTTGCATTTCTTTAAATGCAAATGGGTAGTTTCTGGGCACTATAACTATTTTTCTATCGAAGTTGAAGCTAATATCCATGTTTCTACCTATAAAAAAGTCATCATTGTTCCACGATATAGAAGTACACATTTTTTCTCCTTTTTAAGACAACCCCTAGTCTTTTTTTCTTTTTGGGTTTCTGTTTTTTTGCTCTTCTTTGGTCTGTTCTTTTTGTTCGTACATTTTTTGGTCCGCTATCTTAAGTGCTTCTGCAAAAGATATTTTCTTTTTACCATCGCTGGTTACATAGCCGTAACTAAGACTTACTGTTAGCACATGATTTTCAATGAAAACAGGATCATCTTGTACTGCCTCAAGTCTAGTTACAAACTCATTCACAATCTTCTCTTCAAAGGCATCTTGGAGTATTATTACGAATTCATCTCCACCTATCCTAATCACCAAATCGCTAGTTCTAGTAATCGACTTCAGCCTATCTGCAAAATTTTTTAGATAAATATCTCCCACATCATGCCCGTATGTGTCATTAATTGGCTTAAAGTCATTGATGTCTATAAAGAATACTGTATATTTATTTTTTCTGTTTTGCCTTAACATTGAGTTAGTATAAGCGTCTAATTTTTTTCTGTTATATAGTTTCGTTAACGAATCTGTATATTTTTCCTTATTGCTTTTATATAGTAGCCTCTCTTTTTTCAGTATATACATATATAATAGTATCGATACTGTTATTCCTGCAAGAAATAATGCTATTAAATTACCTACTTGAGTTGCATCTATTTCTTTCGCAACGCTCAGAGTCCATTTTCCATTTGGAAGTTCTATTTCAACCAGCGGTGCCCCTTGTGGACTATAGTTTTCTGAGGATTCAATTATTACAGTTTCCACATCGTTGACATCTGCCGTAAGGTGATACTCATATCCAGTGGAAGAAAGATTTCGCATATCAAGCTCATCCATAATTGTTTCCGCATCTAACACAATCGCCGCGAAACCCCAAAACTCCTCCGTGCCGTCTGATGAATTCTTAAATATAGCTTTTCTCGCAATAAATCCTTCACCACCTTGGCTAAGTGAGTACGGCCCACAAATTATAGTTTCCCTTGTTTCAAGTGCTATTTGCGCCTCTACTTGCCTTTCGGGCATTTCAAAAACATTATCACCCAGAGCTTCTTCGTTTCCTTCTACAGGATAGACATACTCTACAACACCATTAGGAAGTAAAGAAACATTGCGTATCGATGGCCTGTCAGCTACAGGACGAACTAACTTATCTAATTCTTCATTTGTGAATTTAGCCAAATCAAGAGTAATTATTGATTCCAATAAGTTCATGCTGTAAATCAATTCATCGAAGAGGTTTTCTATCTTGTTGTCATAATACGATAAGTTAGAATCAACCTGATATTGGTTATTCCTTTTTATGCTATTATAAGTGATTGAGGTTGCGGTAATTGTAATAGCAATCATTAGGATAAACACATAAGTAGAAAGCAATTTTAGTCTTTTCATTATATATTTCCTTTCAAAATGTATTTTTTGAATTCTGTATAACTAAGAAAAGTAAACGCTAGCGAATATATGTGTATTATAACACTTTCACTATACAAAATGCACGAAATAATATTAATGATTATCAAACTACGTTTTTACTCCACACTCTTAAGCGATTCGATCATATCAATTTTTTTGATTCTAGAAAGCATGATCCTATTAAGTACAACTGAAAAAATAAAGGTCAAGAGCACTGAATATATAACACTAGAAGATGAAATACTTCTGTCGAACATTATAAAGTCCATTTCTACTTGAGTAATGATGAACATGTGTGCTACTATTCCGATAAGAACACCGACGATTGAGCCGAATAATGTTAAAATCATGTTTTCATTAAAGATATAATCTTTTGTTTCACGGTGTGCAAACCCTAATACCTTAAGTGTTGCGATTTCTCGTTTCCTCTCACTAATATTAGTATTAGTGATATTGCCCAGCACTACAAAGGCAAGGCCTGCTGCCGAAACAATTATTACAGCTACTACGAAGTTCATACTGATGGATATGTTTTCAAAGCTTGAAATTATACTATCGTTTAAACTTACACCGTTCACATCTTCGAGTTCTAGTATTTCGTCTTTGTCAGCTTCAATGTCTCCATTTCCTCCTAGTATAATTGCATTTTTCCCCAATACTTCACTAAACAGTTTCTCATAGTACGTCTCACTTATGAAAATTTCGTGGTTAATATATTTCTCATATATTCCACCAACAACAGCATTCCTATGCTCTTCCTTTGCACTCTGAATAGATAGCTCATCTCCTACAGTTACACCTAGTAATTCAGATATCTTTGCACTTATCAATATTGCATCATCGGTTAAATTTAGTTCTTCTTTACTGCCCAACTCTCTCACTACGTTCATCCTCTTCAATTCATTGTCATTTTCGTATACTTGAACATGTACGACTACCTCTTCACCACCCGAAGTAGTTTCGGAGGCATACGTTGAAATCGTTTGCAAGTTATAACTATCATCGATTGAATTGATATTATCTACTATGTGTTGTGTCTTTTCGTTATCATCTACAGTAGCAATTAACGCGGAATATTGCGTAAGCTCGCCATATTGAATGTCCGCTATCTCGCCAATCGAGGCTTGCATTCCGAAACCAGTCAGAAGTAGACTCGTACATCCCGCAATTCCAAACACTGACATAAAAAATCTCTGTTTATATCTAATTAGGTTTCGAGTAGTAATTTTTCCTGTAAATGACAGTTTCTGCCAAATAAATGGTATTTTTTCTAACAATACTTTTTTGCCTGCCGTAGGAGCTTTAGGTCTTAAAAGTGCACTAGTTACTTCTGATGTTTCGGTTCGAATGCAGCTATATGTTGTAATTCCCATCAGCACAGCAAAAATCACAATGGAAAGAACCATATTAACCCATGGAGTATCGTAGTTTAACGATGGAAGGTTATACATTATATTCCAAGTGTTGTAGATCAATGGCGGAAAGAACATAATCCCGATTATGACACCAATTAAACCGCCGATCAAAGTAGCGCTTAGCGCATATATTAAATACTTCGATGTACACTTGAATCTACTATATCCGAGAGCCCTTAAAATACCAACCTGCCCCCTTTGTTCATCTACCATACGTTTCATCGTAGTAAGACAAACAAGTGCTGCAACAAGGAAGTAAAAGATAGGAAAAATTAGGCCAATCACTTGCATTTGCGTCACTGTGTCCTTATATGTAACAGTAGGATAATGCATTTCTCTCGTTAATATTGTCCATTCTCCCGTTACAAATTCGTCAATTTCGGTTTCGATTAATTCTGTGTATTCTTCGCCAAAAGAATCCAGCTCTCTAGCCTCACTGCTGCCAATATACACAGTAGTGTAAACTTCGCTCAGAAACGCTTCCTCTTGCATATATATGAATGAATTGAGAGTTAGATTGTCTAAAGTGCTCGATCCTTTTTCTAAGCTCATGTAATTAGGTGTTTCTACGACACCAACTACTGTATATTCGACGAATTCAAATATTTCATTTAACTCCACATTGCTTCTTTCGAATGTTATTTTTTCACCAATCTGCGGTACTTCGAATAAATCATTTTGCTTTTCAACAAGTACCTCGTCGGAACTAGATGGATATCTACCGTTGACAAGGTTGAACTTATTTAGTTCTTTTTCATCGTCATATGACTCAACCCTAAATACATAGTCGTTTTCGCCAAAGCTCGCGGCAACATCATAAAAATAAACGCCTTCTACTGTGTATTTGTCATCGAGTTCTTCAATTGCATCTATATCTTCGTCATCGAATCCATAGTTTGAGAATATTTGGAAATCAAAAAGAGCATACTCGTCGGCATATCTATCGACACTCTGCCCCA
>CAYJGJ010000020.1:0-23966 GCA_964370025.1 uncultured Oscillospiraceae bacterium | reverse complement strand
CCTTGCACGCTATTTCTTCGTTTCATTTCGTGATAGATGCCATTTAGTATCGTTCTTTTGTTGAAACTCCATGGTGGCGTAATTAAGGTTTTTCTCGGCGCATCGGCAGTCAATCTATGCATGACGATATCTGCGGGAATAATCTCGAGCAAGTCACAAACTAGCGATACATAACTTTCGATACTATCAAAAGAATTGTACTCACTATGCGTCTTTTCTAACCCTGAACCTCTCACCACATTTAACATATGAAGTTTTATCCCCCAAGTTCCTTGGTTGCATACAAATTTGACGGTGTCTTTCATATCTTCTATAGTTTCTCCTGGTAATCCAAGAATTATATGAGTAGCAAATTTAATATTGCGATTCTTTAATGTATGAATCGCATTCAAATAGTCTTCAGTGGTGTAACATAAATTCATTTCGTTTTGTGTTTTTGAGTGTATAGACTGTAGCCCCAATTCTACCCACATAAAATGAGTCGATTGTATTTCTGATAGTAGTGAGGCGATATTTTCGTCTATGCAATCGGGACGAGTTCCTATGACAATTCCAGATATTAGCGGATTTTGAAGCATCGCGTAGTATTTACTTCTAAGTTCATCGATAGGGGCATACGTATTTGTGTGATTTTGAAAGTACGCAAGATACTTCGCTTTTTTCCATTTGTCCTTTAGTAAATCTATTTGAGTATCAACATCGGATGCAAAATCACCCGACCCATCTGCAGAGCAAAAAGCACATCCTCCGTATCCTTTGGTACCATCTCTATTGGGACATGTAAAACCACCATCGATTGCAAGCTTTATAGTTTTTCCGCCGAATTCATTTTTTAAATATGAACTTAGTGAATTTATTATTTCTTCCATTATGAATTTCTTTCGTTATGTGCTTATGTAGTAGTGCTATCTCTTGACATATTCAGTAGTATTATATATAATACTTTCACAAAAGAATGAAAAATGCAATACATTTTTCCTACTGTGCGCGAATTATATTTAGTACTTATAAGAGAAATAAATTGTAGATGAAAAACAGCATTAATGATTACATGCAAGAGGCAATAACTGAAGCACGAAAGGCTGAGGAATTTGGCGAAGTTCCTGTAGGGGCAATAATAGTCAAAGACGATGTAATAATTGGCAGAGGCTATAACCTCGTCAAGACTGACAAGTGTCCTACCTCACACGCCGAAATAAGTGCAATCAGAGAAGCCTCTCGTTTTATGAAATCCGAGCGTCTAGTCGATTGTGATATGTATGTTACTCTAGAGCCATGTACTATGTGTGCAGGAGCAATCGTTTTGGCTAGAATTGCGAATCTGTATATCGGTGCAGCGGATGAAAAAACCGGAGCATGTGGAAGTGTTTTTGATTTAACCAATTCACAAGAACTAAACCATAGGATAAATGTAAACTTTGACATTGAAAAAGAAGAATGTTCTCGAATGTTAAAAGATTTTTTTAAAGCATTGAGAAATAATAAGAAAAATTCAAAAATGTGTTATGGAGGAATAACTAATGAAAAGCAAAATTAGACTTGCATGTGGTACGATAATGGTTGCGGTTGTGATATTATCTAGCAATATTATTGCGGATGCGTCTACTTTCGAACTGGAAGAAACTTTTCCGGTAGATGGTCAGACAAACACATCTGCGGAATCTATGAGTGTAAAATTATACTTTAATCAAGTAATTGATGAGGATGTATTTAAAAGTACAGAGGTAGAAGGAAGAGAGGTTCTTACTAGCGAAAGCATCGTATTGCAAGATCCTAATGGAAATGAAATACCTCTAGAATTATACTTGAATCCAAAAGATAAAAGCGAACTGCTTGCAATTGCAAATACTGGAGATGAAGGAGTCCTTAGTAACTCTGAATATACACTTACAGTCGATGGCGGATTTTCGGGATCTATTAATGGAGCAGCTCTCGGGCAGGAAGTATCAATAACATACAAAACTCAAAACACATCGATGAACAATACAATCAACTTTGTTATGATGGCTGTTATGATGGGAGCGATGTTCTTCTTTACTCAAAGATCAATGAAGAAACAGAACGAAGAAGGCGTACCTGCAGAAGAAGCATTTAATCCATACAAAGAAGCTAAACGAACAGGCAAAAGCGTCAAAGAAGTAATAGCTATCCACGAAAAAGAAATGGAAAAAAAGAAATCAAAAGAAAAGACTTCTAAAAAAGAGGCTGTTCGAAAAAATACATATAAGGTAAAACAAAGACGTTCCTCTGCTAGTGCCGGAAGTGAATATGTTGCGAAAATGCGCAAAAAAGTAAAACCTAAAAAAGCAGAAACGAAGGAAAAAGCCTCATCAAGTAACAAGGGAAAAAAGAAGAAGTAAAATATGAAGCAAATAACGATTTTCTCATATGCTAAGATTAACCTCTCGATAGATGTAAAAAATAAAAGACCTGATGGGAATCATGAAGTCGATATGATAATGGACACTCTTGAATTTCATGACGATGTAACAATTGCTTTCAAGGAAGCCGCGGGCTTTGATGAAACTCGTGGGTCTGACATGATTAATAGCAATTCTTTAAATGACACTTCAATAAAGTTGACCACGAATAAGCACTTTCTTCCTACAGATGAGCGGAATATTGCATACAAGGCTGCAAAAGCAATTCTTGAAACATCTGAATGTAAAGATGTTCGCGGACAAATATTTATAGATATTAAAAAACGGATACCCATTGCTGCCGGACTTGCCGGCGGTAGTGGCAATGCAGCAGCTGTCTTATTAGGACTTAACGAGATATTGAACTTGAATTTAGAATTAAAAGAATTGTGTAACATAGGAAAAAGGCTCGGCGCAGACGTGCCTTTTTGCATATTAGCACAAGCTAAAGAATGTCCCACGTTGGCAAAATCTAGTATCTCCAAGGATGCGTTAGCTACTACTTGTGCGCGGGCTACTGGCATAGGTGCGGAAATTGAGAATATTCCTTCCGTAAAGTTCCCAGTAGTAATAGCGAAACCACACTTAAGTGTTTCTACGAAAGAGGTTTATGAAGGAATCGACGACTGCAAAATCGACAGCCGTCCTGATAATGATAGATTGGTGCATAGTATTTTAGATTCCGACACCCCATTGGCATTGGATGAGATGATAAATGTTTTAGAGTGCTTTACTTTAAATAAATATGAGAGAGTAAGAGACTTAAAAAAAGCAATGTTGCAGTGCGGGGATTGTAAAAAAGTAATGATGAGCGGGAGTGGCCCGACAGTTTTTGCTGTTTTTTATAATTATAAGAGTGCAAAGAAGCTGAGTTCATATTTGAGAGAACAAGGCTACGAGGCATATTGGACTAAGACTATATAGCATATAAATACCAATGTTGAAATAACAAAGCGAATTTGCCAATTATTAAATATGGAAGGAACCCATGTCATTTTCTGTAAATACTAAGGAAGAACTGAGCAAAATCATCGTCGATAAGCCTTGTTGTAGGCTTGCTGAGATGTCAGGTTTTGTTCGCGCATCTGCTACATTTTCCTTGCTCGGTAAAGGAAAAATCAAGATTAATATGCACACAGAAAATTTGACGGTTGTTCGCCACTACAAACAGCTGTTCAAAGAACATTTCAATATTGATTCTGATATTGAAATCGAGGAAAATGAGCATTTTAGGAAAAACAACCTTTACATTCTTCATATAGACTACAACAAAGGTTCCGAAAAAGTACTTCGCGAATTGGGGATAATGCTTCCTGATGGAGACAAAGAGTTTTTTACAGACGGAATATACGAGGGGATTGTAAAGACGAAATGTTGCAAGAAAGCGTATCTGAGAGGTTTTTTTATCGGTGCTGGTAGCGTAAACGACCCTAGAAAAGGTTATCATCTTGAGTTTTCCTGCAAGAGTGAAGTCATGGCCAAGGACTTAAAGAAGTTGATAAATTCTTTTGTTGATTTGAAGGCAAACTATACGACTAGAAAAGAGAAGTACGTAGTTTATATGAAAAATTCGGCTTATATAAGCGATATGTTAGCATTGATGGGAGCGCATTCTAAGGTATTGATTCTTGAAGACATAAAGATTCAAAAGGAAGTGCGCGGTGATGTAATTAGAATTACAAACTGTGATAATGCGAATGCCGATAGGACAATAGAAGCTGCCCAAAGACATCTAGAAGCAATCAGCAAAATTAAAAATAATGGTATGTTCGATAAAATAGACATAAAATTGCGTGAAATTGCACAGCTTAGACTCGATAATCCAGAAGTATCTATTACTGAACTTGGCACATTTTTGACTCCACCCTTGAAAAAATCAGGAGTGAATAATAGACTCAAAAAAATAGAAGTCCTAGCAAGCAAATTAAAATAGAAACTATGGTGTGCATGGTAAAAGAGGAGATGTATGCAAAATAAAAGTGTGTCGAGAAAAATTCAAGATATAATATTAGGATTATGGATTTTTCTATTAATAACAAGTTTCTCGGTAATATTCACTTTGCACTTTGAACCTCTCTACTATTCAAACATAGAGCGCCATGACTTGGTCGAAAAAACAGGATGGAGCGCGCAAAAAATAGCGAATAACTATGATATTCTCATTGAATACAACAGCATCTTTGGCTCTGAAAAA
Organism: uncultured Oscillospiraceae bacterium; assembly: GCA_964370025.1. Taxonomy (GTDB): domain Bacteria; phylum Bacillota; class Clostridia; order Peptostreptococcales; family Anaerovoracaceae; genus CAYJGJ01. Next base: position 19,352 of record CAYJGJ010000020.1, on the reverse strand, counting down.
TTGGAGTTTGATGGAATAGGAATGTCAGAAGAAGGTGAAATCCATTTCGAAGAAGTAAAAAATATATTTATTGCTATCGAAGTAATTTTTGTTCTCTCTCTAGTCTTGACTATCTTCTTGGGATATATTTCATTTAGGGCGAAAAACTACAAGTCATTGCTCGTAGCTTCAATTTTGTCTTTTTCAATTCCTATCATTATAATAGCTGGGATTGCCATCGATTGGGAAGGCGCCTTCATATTGTTCCACAATATATTTTTTAGAAATGACTTTTGGATATTCGACCAGTACACAGACCCAATTATACGAGTTTTACCTGACACTTTCTTTATGGAGTGCGCCATTATGATTGTTGGAATCATATTTGCGGCAGGCATGGTTATGAGTATTGTTTATAGAAAAATGAGGAAGTAAATTGATTAGAATTGTAAGAGGAAAATTTCATATAGGCAAAGATAATTCGATAGTTGTAGAAACTTCTTCGGGTGTTGGATTCGAAGTTTTTGTGCCTACCAATTCATACATTTATGGTTTGTTGGAAGGCGTAGAGGTCATGCTCCACACTTCGATGATTATGCGTGAAAACGAAGTGAGTCTTTATGGATTTGATGATACCGAGAGCTTAGATTTGTTTGAGACTTTGATAACGGTTAATGGGGTAGGTGCTAAGGCTGCAATTGCGATAATGTCAATCTTGACTCCATTAGAATTGAAGTTTTCTATCGGTAATAACGATATCAAAACTATAATGAGAGCGAGTGGAGTTGGGAAAAAACTTGCCGAGCGCATTGTATTGGAACTAAAAGATAAAATCGGAATATCGACAGCAGGCGGAGACGATAATGTGCAAGTTAATGCAAATTTTCATGTGTCAAAAGAGCGTGACGAAGCGATAAATGCATTGATGTCTTTAGGATATAGCAAGGGAGATGCAACATCGGCATTATCTAAAGTAACAGGCGATGGATTGAGCATAGAGCAGTATATAAAAGAAGCACTTCGCAATATGTAAATAATGATATTTTTTCATGTTTCTAAAAGTAATGAGAGGCGATACTAATAATATAGCAATATAGTGTTATGTAACTTGAAAAACAATATAATTAAAATTAATTATTAAATGGAAGGGTAGAATATGGATTACGATAATTATCACGATGATTCCAATACTACGAAAGAATACATAGAATATGATGCCCCTAACGAGATTACGTTAAGGCCGCAATTCCTTTCAGAATATATCGGACAAAAAAACGCAAAAGAAAATTTGGGCATATATATAGAAGCATCTAAAATCAGAGGAGAAGCACTAGATCACGTTCTATTTTATGGACCTCCTGGATTAGGAAAGACTACGCTTGCGGGAATAATTGCTAAGGAAAAAGGCGCAGAAATAAAAATAACTACGGGACCTGCTATAGAAAAAGCGGGAGATCTTGCAGCAATCCTTACTAATTTGAACGAAAATGATGTGTTATTTATTGATGAAATCCACAGATTAAATCGCACTGTCGAGGAAGTCCTGTACTCTGCAATGGAAGATTTTGTTCTTGATATTATAATAGGAAAAGGGCCGTCCGCCCGATCGATTAGACTTGATTTGTCAAGATTTACACTTATAGGAGCTACGACTCGATATGGTAGTCTGTCCGCGCCGCTAAGAGATAGATTTGGTATTGTCAGCAAATTTGAAATGTATGACCCCGAAGAATTGGAACAAATAATTGCACGTTCAGCAAAAATATTAAATATAAGCATCGATGAAAATTCTGTGAAAGAGATGTCCAAGCGATCGAGAGGAACTCCTCGTATTGCGAATAGAATATTAAAAAGGGTTAGAGACTTCGGGCAAGTGGTAGGTAAAAATACTATCGACATCGAAATCACAAGGCGTGCGCTTGACTCTTTGGGGGTAGACGAATTGGGTCTCGAAAGACTAGATAGAGAAATAATCAAAAAAATAATTGATGACTATAATGGAGGTCCTGTAGGAATAGACACTATTGCCGCATCCCTTGGAGAAGAAAGAGTAACTATAGAGGAGGCTCACGAACCGTACATGATACAGTCGGGACTTATTTATAGAACTCCAAAGGGCAGACTTGTTTCCAACCTTGGATATAAACACCTCGGACTAACCAAAGAAGATTGAGTCGATGCATTGATGGAGAAACTTTTTGAATTAATATGTACGGAGAGTATATGAATATACAAGAATTTGACTATAATCTACCTAAAGAATTGATAGCACAGTCTCCTCTTGACAGGCGAGATGTCTCAAAACTTATGGTGATAAACAAGGAGTCCGGAAAGATAACACATGAGCACTTTTATGATATTGTGAAGTATATTCAACCTGGAGACTGCATTGTGATGAACAATTCAAAAGTCATACCGGCAAGACTCTTGGGGAAGAAAAGAGCAACAGGTGCAAATATCGAATTCCTTCTTGTAAAGAGAGTCGACGGAGATGTTTGGGAAGTTCTTATACGAAACGCAAAGAGACTTCCAATAGGCTCTCATGTCGACTTTGAATGTGACAAGATGCATATTCAAAGTAATGTGGGTAATTCCGAAGATTCAATTATAAATCATGGCAGCTCGCTACATCAAGAACAACCTAACACAGAAGTGATTCTAACTGCGGAAATAGTTGGACTTGGAGACGATGGTAGCAGACATGTGAAATTTTCATATGACGGAGATTTTCTTGAGATTCTTGAAAACATAGGCAGGATACCCCTTCCTCCATATATAGAGAGAGAAGATACAAAAGCCGACAGAGATAGATATCAGACTGTATACTGTGAACACGAGGGATCTATTGCTGCACCCACTGCAGGACTCCATTTTACTAATGAAATTATAGAAAAACTCATAGCAAAAGGTGTTAAGGTTGCCTTTGTAACTTTACATGTAGGTATTGGCACATTTCGCCCAGTTAAAAGTGAGATAATAGAAGAGCATAAGATGCACTTTGAAGAATATATGATAGATGAAGTCAATGCCACTATAATAAATGAAACAATTAAAGAAGGCGGCAAGATAATTAGTGTAGGAACTACTGCCACAAGGACAATTGAGAGTGTAGCTTTTTATGATAAAGAGTGCGGTGAATTCCAAGTGAAATCGGGGAGTGGTGCTACAGGAATTTTTATTTATCCGCCGTATGAATTTAAAATAATAAATAATTTGATTACCAACTTTCATTTGCCAAAATCCACATTGCTTATGCTCATATCGGCTTTTTACGATAGGAATGAAATACTTAAGGCTTATGATGTAGCGGTGAAAAATGGGTACAGATTTTTTAGCTACGGAGATGCAATGTTTTTGAAGTAGAATAGTTTGTGAGAAATAGAAGTATGAGTAGAAATATTTTTATAAAAGTTGAATACGATGGTAGTTTTTTTTCCGGCTGGCAGCGTCAACCTAATGCGAAGACTGTACAAGGAATATTGGAACAATCATTGACTAATGTATGTGGGCATGAAATTAAAATAAATGGAACGAGCAGGACAGATGCCGGCGTACATGCTCTTGGGCAGTGCGCCACATTTATATGTGAGAGTACAATTCCCATAAAAAAAATCATGTACGCCACGAACAATATTTTCGTGGGCGGTAATAATAATTCTAAGAATGTTACCCCTTTGAGAATAGTCTCCATAGAAGAAAAGCCGATGGGGTTTCATGCGAGATATGATGCAAAATGGAAGACATATAGATACGATATTCTTCTTTCGCAAGAAGTAGATATTTTTAGAATGAACTATGTTCATCAAATTAGAAAACCCCTCAATGTAGAGAAGATGATGGAGGCTGCAAATTATTTCATAGGCACTCATGATTTTACGGCCTTTGAGACGGCAGGCAGTACAATCAAAGGAAGCAGAGTAAGGACTATATATAGCATTGAGTTTGATATGTACGAAGACGGTATTCTAGAAATTAGATTTTCCGGAGATGGATTCTTGTATAACATGATAAGAATCATGGTGGGTGCATTAGTAAACATAGGGTTGGAAATTAACAAACCTAATAGCATATTGGAAGTTCTTCAAAGCAAAGATAGGAGTAGAGTAAAAAAAATGGCTCCTCCTAATGGACTATATCTAGAAAATATACATTTCGAAAACTATTAGTTAGTTCTTGTGTCAAATGTTTTATTTTGAGCATAGAAATTTCTTTTTACTTCGTACATCATCGCATCCGCATCGATCATAGATTGCTCCCAACTTTCTCGCGTGTTTTCTTTGCAAAAAGCATAACCCATAGAAACACTAGCCAAAGTTGCTGGACCAACATATATTTCTTGGAATTTTTTCATAGTTTCTTCAGTATAGAGTTTTGCTTGTTCTTCCGAATAGTTTTCTATCAATGTCGCAAATTCATCACCACCGATACGATAAGTAATAGCATCAGGCGAAGACTCCAATAATACTCTTGCAAAAGTGGAGATATAATTATCTCCCTGCACATGTCCATACTGGTCATTTACTTGTTTTAATCCATTTAAATCGCACAAAAACAATGCATAGTTGGTGATTCTTTTGCTAGCAATCAAATTGCCAGTATCTATATCGAAAGCATTTCGATTTTTAAGTTTAGTTAGCAAATCAGTGTTTGCAAGATCTTTGAAATGAGGGTTAGAAATACGCCTAAATAAGAAGTTGCTTATAGTAACAGCTATAATACAAACCAATAATATGATAATCGGGGCCGATAATCTCAATATAAGATATGTACTATACTGGTCTTCTGCTGTAAATTCAACGCCAAGTGCCCCCACAACCTTACCATTGTTATCATGTAGCGGAGTGTATGCGACAAATACATTGCCCCACTCCGTATGTAGAATATTATCCGGAAGGACGATTTTATCTTCCAGAGCTAATAGTAATGATTCTTGAAAGTCAGGTTCGATTAGATCTCCTACTGCGCGAAAATCAGGGTGATCAAGCGGCAAGCCATCGATATGATATATTAGATTGCCGTCTTCATTAATCGTGGCCGTATATAAGTACTGAGTAGACGATGCTTCTCTAGTGCTAGATAGGAAATATTGTAATTCAATATATTCCTCTTTTTCCATGTCTTCTTTAGTAGAGACATTTGTAAAATCGGTATAATCTATGTGCGTTTCTACGTAATCGCTTACGGAAATTACACGGTGTTCTAAGTCTGTAAGCATTCCCTGATAAGAAAGAAAGTAACTAAAAAGAAAAAGCGTTACTGATGCAAACAGTACAAGTGAGATTACAAGTATTGAAACTTGCATGTCTAATCTTCTAAGATTGAATATTTTTCGCATATTTCCCCTTCTTTGTCATGTTGAACTTGCAATGTTTGTTAAGTAACTGTGGAATGAAACAAGGCCGATCACCTATTCATTAAAATATTTTAAATTATATAATACAATTTCAATAAAAACAATTAAATTTTATGTCTAGCTATACAAAGTATAACTATGATGATATAATTGGAATAAGGAGATTGTTAGAAAATAATAGTAACAAGAAATGAGTCCATCTATTGGAAGTATTGCTCTTCTCTAAGTGAGCTACTAGCAGTCTGCTTATGAATAGTGTGTAAAAAACATTGTTAACTCCTATGTTTGTTGAATGTTAATAACGGAGTATAGTTAGAAAGAATATTGAAGAGGTAATTATGAAAAAATTAACGATTGTTGGTATTGCTGTGGCATATGCTTTGTTTAGTATGGCTATTTCAGCAAGTACAATGTCAAATCTCCTAAAACTCGCTGATCCTAGCAGTGTAAGTAGCGGAAGCAGTAATGGCAATAATAAAGTCGTGGTGGAAAATGGCGACTATAACGACTATGATGACTACGACGATTATGATGACTACGATGGCAGTGTTGACATGAAGTATGTCGGCGAAGACAATTACGGTTGGGTCCAAGTTCCAGATGAATGGGTTACTTTCATAGATTATAACCCTGATGTTGAAGCTGTTCAATTTTCTAATCCAGAAGGCACTACGATCCTAACTTTGGACATAGTGGTATCGGATATATCTGCCGAACAGATCACTAATAATATTTGGGGTGGTCTAGAGAGTGATGGTGTGGAAAATATTTCCGGTGCAGAAGTTACCCTTGGTGGATATGACGCTTTCCAAGTATATGGTGACTATATTGATTCATTCGGGGAGACCGCAGTTATTGTAGTCTGGGTATTCGAAGATGAAATAGGTGTTAAACACTATGTAGCTATTGAAGCTCAGGACATTGATATTATAGACGCTGTGCACTATGTAGAAAGCAGTTTCTCGTTGTATAAGTAGGAATAATATTATTTAGATATAATGCCTATAGAGAAAATGAATAAAGAAAGCCCCAACGTGCTAGAATGATTGTGCCGGATTCTTATCCGTTAGCTCCTAAGTCTAACTTTTAGAGTGGTACAATGATTTGGCATGTTGGGGCAAATTTTATTAGTTTAATATTTTTAGTCGTTTTTGAGAACCTTTTGTATTATTTCAATAAAATTCGCATTGTTTTTCGACTTGGTTAGTGTTTCTATGATGATTTCAGTTGCTTCTTGCGTGTTGCGAGATGACATATATTTTCTCATTTCCCATATCGCTTCCATTTCTTCTGAGGTCATGAGCAAGTCTTCTCTGCGCGTTCCAGATTTGTTTAAGTCGATAGCCGGGAAAACTCTTCTTTCAGAGAGTTTTCTATCCAAATGAAGCTCCATATTGCCTGTGCCCTTGAATTCTTCAAATATTACATCGTCCATGCGGCTTCCGGTTTCTATGAGCGCAGTTGCTAGTATTGTAATACTTCCACCCTCTTCCATTTTTCGCGCTATCCCAAAGAATTTTTTGGGCTTGTGCAATGCTCCTGGATCCAGTCCTCCAGAAAGGGTTCTCCCAGAAGGTGGGACTACGAGGTTGTATGCCCGTGCAAGTCTAGTAATACTATCTAAGAGAATAACGACATCTTTGCCATGTTCTACTAATCGTTGGGCTCGTGCCATTACCATTTCTGCAACTTTGATATGGTGTGACGGAAGCTCATCAAATGTAGAATATATTACTTCTCCATCTTTTAGAGAGCGTTTCATATCAGTTACTTCTTCGGGTCTTTCGTCGATGAGTAGTACGATAAGCTCGATTTCAGGATGTTTGCTTTCTATACTGTTTGCAATCTTTTTAAGCAAGACGGTTTTCCCTGCCTTGGGCGGTGCGACGATTAGTCCACGCTGTCCTTTTCCTATAGGTGCGATTAAATCGATTATCCTTACAGAATGATCTTTGCTTTCTTTTTCTAATGCAAGCTTCTCTTTGGGAAATATGGGTGTTAAGGTATCAAAGTCTGGTCTTTTGATTGCATCACCAGGTGGAAAACCGTTGACCGTTAATACATATAGCAGAGCCCCGAAACGCTCGGTGTCTTTAGGCAGGCGAGACACACATTTAATTTTATCGCCTGTTTTAAGATTGAATCTTTTGATTTGAACAGGAGAAACATATATATCCTTTTCGCTTGTTAGGAAATTGTTAAATCTTAAAAACCCGAAGCCGCCGTCTGCGATATCCAGCACTCCTTCTACTTCGGGACGTTCTTGTTTAGATTCTTCTACTTCGGGACGTTCTTGTTTAGATCCTTCTACTTCTGGATGTTCTTGTTTAGATTCTTCGATTTGCGTGTCGATGTAATCGATGTCGTTAAAGTTTAGAATTTCTTCTGTTGGGGCACTAATCGATTGTTCGTTTTTGTTAGGCATTTAGGGGTCTCCTTTGAATTAAAATAGAAAAGAATTGATAAATAATTTATACGGAAAATTTGATGTGGGCGTCCATGTGTTTGGAGAATATAATGCGAAAGATTCCGCTTAAGATCAAGAAGTGATAGTTGTAAATTTTGTATAGATGTTCAAACAAGCGTTTATAATTTAACACAACAGACCAAAATATGCAAAAGTTTTTTATGCTTTTATCTGTGCTCTGTAGAAGCCATATAATATAGTCGTTTATTCTTTTTCTACAAGTTCTAATAACTTTTTGTAAATTCTTTCGTCTGTTTTCTTTATGGATAGTGGTTTTCCCTGTAAGTTGGTGAAGCAATGTTCCGACTCTCCTTCATTGGTTACATCACCGGCTGCATTTTTAAATGTGTATCCAATTATGAATCGTACAGTCCCAATAGCTTTAATTCTACATTGCACGAAGAACTCTTCATCAAACTGAAAAGCTTTTTTGTATGTACACTTTACCCCTAGTACAGGACTGGGAAGTCCCATCTCTTCTAACATTTTATAGGATAATCCCACTTCTCTTAGCCAGTCAACTCTAGCCTCTTCCATCCATCTAATATAATTTGAATGATGCACAATCCCCATTTTATCCGTTTCATAATATTGAACTCTTCTATTATACATTAGTTTCTCCTTTAAATACAAAAATGAAAACATTTTTTTATATTGTCGTATTAGCTTATTGCTTTACCTGCACATGCTGTGAAATAACTACCTCAAATAAAATAAAAAAATCGCAGATTTTCGCGCAAATGAGTTTTGTTCATCAGAAGTTATTCGGTTAAAAATAATGCAAATAAAAAAATAGCATTTATAATGCTTAATTATTTATTTATTTATTATATCACATGTAAACTAATATTTTAACATAATTAGGGCAATCGCGAAAAATTCCTTTAATATACTATTTCTTTGTGGTCAGTTGTGATACAATGAGTTAACTATACTTTCATTTTAAGGAGGAGATATGAATAAAATCACTTGGCCCGGAGGTACACTGCTTGCTCCTGTACCACCAGTCTTAGTAACATCAGGAACCATGGAAGCCCCTAATGTTTTCACAGTAGGTTGGACGGGAATAATCAATACCCAGCCTCCCCAAACCTATATCTCAATACGCCCTTCTAGGCTTTCTTTTGATTTAATTAAAGAGCGTGGAGAATTTACTATTAATCTCACCACAGTAGATTTAGTGAAGGCTACTGATTATTGCGGGGTAAAATCGGGACGAGACATTAATAAATTCAAAGAAATGAATCTTACTCCTACCGTATCTTCACAAGTAAAATGTCCGCAGCTATTGGAAAGCCCACTAACGTTGGAATGTAAAGTGTTTGATATAATCCCTTTGGGGAGCCATCATATGTTCTTAGCAGACATTGTAGCTGTAAATGCTCGTGAAAATTTAATTGATAAATCTGGCAGGCTTAGACTAGACAAGGCTAAACTCCTTGCTTATGCGCACGGCGAGTACTTTGAATTAGGTAAGAGTCTCGGGAGATTTGGATATTCTGTAATGAAGAAAAAAACGAAGAAAAAAAGGAAGAACACTAAGAATGCAAGCCAACAACTGTGAAGAATATAGAGATATGTTGACATTTGAGACGAATGTTATATAATATATAATAATATATAATATTGTATATTATATATTGCAATGCATGTATTATAAATAATCATTGCAATTAGAAGTAGAAAAGGAGAATATCTTTATGAGTGAACAATCTTTGCAATCGACAAAAAAATTGGGCACATTTAAGCTGACCATGTTTGCTATTAGTACCACTTTGGCGAGTGGTGTTTTCAGTCTTTCGGGAGACTTCGCTGCAAATGGGGCATATACGCTTGCAACCCTAATCGGTTGGGGTATTTGTGCAGTTGGAATGTTAGGTTTAGCAATGTGTTTCTTTAGACTGAGCGTAATCAGACCGGAATTATCTAGCGGAATATATTCTTATTCAAAAGTCGCATATGGTGAGTATGTAGGATTTAACGTAGCATGGGGATACTTATTGAGTGTAATCATTACCCAAGTTGCATTTATCACAATGTTATTTTCGGCATTGTCTTTCTTTTTTCCAGTGTTTGGATCAGGAAATAACTTTGCTTCGGTAGCGGCAGGTTCTATTATGGTATGGGGATTTGCATTCTTAGTATTAAGAGGTGTAAATCAAGCAGTCGGAATAAATACGATTGTAATTATAGCAAAGTTGCTGCCTATTTTAGTTGCAATAGTAGCAGTAGCTATGGCTGGTTCGTTTGACTTCGCAATTTTCACTGAAAATTTCAGTGGAGGAGAAGGAAGTATGAGCTTGTTTGAGCAAGTTCGTTCGACTACATACGTCACAGTATGGCTCTTTTTAGGAATTGAGGGAGCGGTAGTGCTTTCAGGAAGAGGCGAAACGACCAAAGTAGCAGGTAAAGCAACTGCTATTTCGGTAATTTGTTTATTATTATTGTATTTTGTAATCTCATTTTTAAGTATGGGAGTTTTACCTCAAGAAGAATTGGCTGCGTTGGCGACACCTTCATTGGCTGGAGTTTTGGAAGCGGTAGTAGGTACTTGGGGTGCTAGTTTAGTAAATATTGCAGTTATTATTTCTATTGGTGGTGCAATGTTTTCTTATACGATTTTAGCGGTAGATTCTACTTATGGTCCAGCACAAAACCAGTGTTTCCCTAAATTATTTACTAAACTGAACAAGTTCGGTGCACCTAGTGCAACTGTATTGATTGTAACTATTATAGTGCAAGCTTTCATAGTATTAGTCTATTTTAGTGAGGCAACGTATCAAGCGTCATACACGCTTTCAACTAGTCTAATGATGTTCCCATATGCTCTCACAACTTTGTTTTGCTTAGTATGCACAATAAAGGGTGAAGGAATGAAAGAAATTGGCGGAGCGCAAAAATTAAACGTATGGTTGTGGGCAATTATTGGTACTGTTTACGGAGTTTGGTTGTTATATGCTAGTGGATTAACATATATCTTAATTTCTGCATTAATTTATGCACCTGGTACGATAGTTTACTTGATGGCGAGAAAAGATGTAGGCGAAAAACCATTCAAATCACTTACCGACAAAGTCGTTGGAGTGGTTTTGATGGGGGCGTTTGTAGCATCAGTAGTCCTGATTGCTAACGGAACACTTCAGCCTTTCTAAAAATGCAGAATAAATTGACAGCGACATGAATATCGGTTATACTTAAGCTGTTAGTAAAATATTAGTACAGCGGAGATGAGAAATGAAGAGAATAAAAACAATTAAGACATTGAACCTAAAGGCGAGTGAAAAAAATGGCGGATGCGGAGAGTGTCAAACTTCATGCCAATCAGCATGCAAAACATCATGTGGCGTCGTAAATCAACCTTGCGAAAAGAAATAGTAGCAAAACGAACAATAACAATATAGTTTCATCGGCCACCTTTTATAAAGGTGGCTTTTTATATTGCCACAAAGATATATTTTAATAATACAATTCATATTAAAAAAGAGGAGACGCTATTGGTACATCAGTATAAATTAAATGGACAAAACATCGTAATAGATTCGAACAGTGGAGCTATTCACTCAGTAGATTGTTTGGCTTACGATATGATTTCAATCTTTAAAGAATTAGATCGAAAGCAAGTCGTAAATCAGATTAAGGAGAGATATAAGCAGGAAGATATCGAGGAGATAAATGCGTGCTATGAAGATATAATTGCACTGGAAGAATCCGGTCAACTATTTACGAATGACACTTTTTATGGACTTAGTCAAGCTAATCCGGATAAAAACGATGTAATCAAAGCACTATGCTTGCACGTAGCTCACACCTGTAATTTGAACTGTAGCTATTGTTTTGCTGCTCAGGGAAAGTACTCAGGGGGAGAAGTTTTAATGCCCTACAATGTTGGCAAGCAAGCCCTTGACTTTTTAGTAAACAACTCGGGGAATAGAGTTAATCTCGAAGTTGATTTTTTTGGTGGAGAACCCTTGATGAACTGGCAAGTGGTGAAGGATCTGGTAGCTTATGGAAGATCGTTAGAAAAAATCAACAATAAGAAATTCAGATTCACTCTCACTACGAACGGTGTATTGATAGATGAAGAAGTGATTGAATTTTCAAACAAGGAAATGTCGAATGTCGTTTTATCGTTGGATGGACGTAAAGAAGTGCACGATACTTTTAGGGTTAATTCCGCTGGAAATGGAAGTTATGATAAAATAGTTCCAAAATTTAAAAAATTCGTAGAGTCCAGAAATGGCAAGAATTATTATATTAGGGGAACTTTTACACACAACAATTTGGATTTCACGAACGACATATTGCATATCGCGAACCTGGGATTTGATGAAATAAGCATGGAGCCTGTTGTATGTCCCCAAGATGATCCCGTAGCACTTAAAGAATCTGATCTGCCTATTATTTTTGAACAATATGAAAAACTTGCTAAGGAAATGATAAAAAGAGAGAAAGAGGGTAATTCCTTTGATTTTTACCACTATACACTTGATTTGACTCACGGACCATGTATCCATAAGAGGGTGCTTGGATGCGGTGTGGGTACTGAATATATGGCTGTTACCCCGTCGGGAGAATTGTTCCCATGTCATCAGTTTGTAGGATACAAGGAGCTGACTTTGGGCAACATATGGGAAGGTGTCAAGTATAATAATATCCAAGATAAATTTAGGAATAGTAACCTGTATACGAAGAAAGAGTGTGAGAATTGCTGGGCGAATTTTTATTGTTCGGGTGGCTGTCCTGCCAATGGATATATGGCTACTGATGATATTAATGGCGTGTATGAATATGGGTGCAAAATTTTCAAAAAGAGGATGGAATGTGCCATAATGATCAAAGTAGTTAAAGAAATGGAAGAATAGATTTTGTGGTAATTAAAATTGCGATCCATAAGGTCAATTAGTTCGAAAACTTCTGTTTGATTTTTCAATGTAATAATGATAAAATAATATGTAAATCTAATGGCAAAATGATGCTATTCATTTCTACGTAATAGATGTTTTGGGAAAGGGAGATTCTTATGAAATTTTTTCGAAATCTTTTCGATTCGGTTGGAGATGTGTTTCTAGCCCTCATCGTGTTGGTGATTGCAGTATGGGTGATTGTGTGGCGATTAGAGATCGTCACGGGACAAGGTTCTGAAGAGGGGCTTTTAGATCATGCGACAGTGCAAGAGCAAAGTAATGAACCAGAAAATGACAGTACTATTGATGATTTGCACGAAGATAACGACTCGCTCTCAAATGGGCAAGATTCGGAAAACGGAGAAGACCCAGGAGCAGAAAATACGGCGGACGGTGAAGACACGATTGATGGGACGATTGAATTGTGGGCAGAGGGAATATTGCTAAGAGATGTTGATGTAACAATTCCTTCAGGTGCAGCGTCAGAAGCTACTCAGCCATTGTTTGATGCTGGACTGTTTGAATCTTACGATGAATACGAAAATTTGTGTATTCAACTAGGAAAAGATCCTTTGTTGATAAAAGCAACTTCATATACATTCCTTGCTGGATCGACCCAAGAAGATATATTAAATGAACTTATAAACTAGCAAGAGAAATATGGTAGACGTAACAAAAAAGTATTTAAAAAAAGACTTGAAATAATTATATAATTTATTTGAAAATAGGAGGATCAAATGGCACTTATAACTACAACAGAAATGTTCAAAAAGGCTTTGAAAAGCGACTACGCTATCGGGGCATTTAACGTTAATAACATGGAGATAATACAAGGAATAGTGGAAGCGGGACAACTTGAAAATGCTCCACTGATTCTTCAAGTGTCAGCAGGTGCAAGAAAGTATGCGAAGCCGATTTATTTGACTAAGCTTGTCGAAGCTGCTGTAATAGATACTGGCATCGATGTGGCGCTCCACTTAGATCACGGCGAGGATTTTGAAATATGCAAAAAATGTGTAGACGACGGATTTACATCTGTCATGATAGATGCTTCTAAGTATCCTTTAGAAGAAAATATAGCTATCACAAAAAAAGTAGTAGAATATGCTCACGCACACGGAGTCGTCGTAGAGGCTGAGTTAGGTAAGTTGGCAGGAGTAGAAGACGACGTAAATGTAAATGCAAAAGATGCGACTTTTACTGTTCCAGAAGAGGCTGCCGAATTCGTTCAAAAAACAGGAGTAGATTCTCTCGCTATTGCAATAGGTACTAGCCATGGTGCTTTCAAATTCAAGGGCGAACCTTACTTGGACTACGAGAGACTAAAGGAAATTCATGCGCTTATTCCTGAAACTCCACTAGTTTTACATGGAGCATCTACTGTGTTAGAGGAGTTTGTAAGCTTGTGCAACCAATATGGTGGAAATATACCTGGTGCCAAAGGTGTGCCTGAGGATATGATAAAAGAAGCTGCCAAATATGGAGTATGCAAAGTAAACATCGACACAGACTTAAGACTAGCGATGACGGCTCAGATTAGAAAGTGTTTTGCAGAAAACCCTGCGGAATTTGATCCCAGAAAGTACTTAGGACCAGGGCGTGATGCAATCGTAGATATGGTGAGACACAAAATCGTAAACGTCTTAAATTGGAACAAGTAAAGGGTCGAGTAAAATTTAATAGATAGTGAGTCAATAAGGAAAAGAGAGAAGTGAAAGAGTTAAATACAAAGTTAAAAGTGGGATTATTAGGGGCAACAGGAATGGTAGGCCAAAGATTTTTGTCTTTATTAGATGGGCATCCATGGTTTGAAGTTACCGTATTAGCTGCCAGTGAAAGAAGCGCGGGGAAAACATACGAAGAAGCGATCGGAAATAAGTGGAAGATGATGACTCCAATGCCGGAGAGTGCGAAAAAAATCCAAGTTTTAAATGTTAATGATATCGCAACTGTTGTAGCTGGGGTGGATTTTGTCTTTAGTGCTGTAGATATGGAAAAAAATGAAATTAAAGCAATTGAAGATGCGTACGCAAAGGCTGAAATTCCAGTTGTTTCTAATAATAGCGCACATAGATGGACGGAAGATGTTCCAATGGTTATTCCCGAAATTAACCCAGAACATTTCGAGATAATAAAGAAGCAAAAGAAGCGTTTAGGAACCCAAAGGGGATTCGTAGCTGTTAAGCCGAATTGTTCAATACAAGGATATGTACCTGCTTTGGCCGCATGGCAAGAGTTTGAGCCATACGAGGCAGTGGTTACAACGTATCAGGCGATATCCGGCGCGGGAAAGACGTTCGTGGATTGGCCGGAAATGATCGAGAATATAATTCCATACATTGGAGGAGAAGAAGAAAAGAGTGAGTTAGAACCACTCAAAGTATTCGGACAAGTTGTGAGCGAGGGTGATGAAAATGCCGCTACAATAAAAAACTCAGATAGCCTTAAAATTACTGCTCAATGTGTGAGAGTCCCAGTTGAAAACGGACACACTGCGGCTGTATTTGTGAAATTCCGCAAAAAGCCTACGAAAGAACAGCTAGTAAAGTTGCTTGTAGATTTTAAAGGATTACCTCAAACAGCCGATTTGCCGAGTGCTCCTATGCAGTTCATTCAATATTTGGAGGATGACAACAGGCCACAAGTTAAGATGGATGTAGATTATGAAAGAGGCATGGGCGTTTCTGTTGGAAGATTGAGAGAAGATTCGATTTACGATTACAAATTTATAGGATTAGCGCACAACACTGTAAGAGGTGCAGCTGGCGGAGCTGTATTATGCGCAGAGACGCTTGTGGAGTTAGGTTATATAACGGCAAAATAATCAAGTAAAGTGATGCATGTAATATCGCGTAAGAGAAAAATATATAAAATGGATTCCGTCTACTATACTGGTGGAATCCTTATTGTTTTTATTTAATAATGATACAAAATTATATAAGGAGAATTATGGCTGGAACTAAAAAATCCAACGTAAAAAAGTCAAATAATAGTAACGCAAAAAAGCCGCCTAAAGTCGATTCACCTACCACGAAGTATACAAACGATGGGGTCAGAAGAGAAATAGGTGGCGTGATTTGTATTGTAATCAGTATTTTTTTGTTTGTTGCGATATATTTTGATGCAGCTGGAATTATAGGTGAATTTTTATCGACGTTCTTAAAAGCTATGCTTTCTCACGTTGCTTATATTCTTCCGTTTATTCTATTTGTAATGGGAGGTTTTTGCTTTGTCAAAACGGATCAAAAAATTACTATTGTTAGCGTGATGCTCATTGTTATAATTTTACTTATGTGTGCTACTGTCAATTCCGTTAGGTTTTTGGAGGGGGCGCAGTTGTCTTATGACGCAATCAACTCGTTTTATCTCACTGGCATTGAATTAAAGAGTGGCGGATTCTTTGGAATGATTATTGCTACCTTGCTAGAGCGCTTCACAGGTGTTGCAGTAGTATATATTGCAGGAATAGCTATGATCCTCATTTGTGGCATGATTTTGTTTAATACTACTCTTTCTCATGGTGTACTGAGTGTCAAAAGAAGAGTCGATGATCGTAGAGAAATTTCTTTGAGAAAAAGAGAAGAAGTCCGATCTGCTCAAATGAGAATTGAAGATGTAAATATCGCTACCCTTTCACAGTCTGCCGATGCGAATACTTTAAACGGCGATGAGCAAGGTGATTCAGTTAAACCTCAGATCGATGAAAAGGATTACTTATATAATCTTAAACTTGAAGAGATGAGAAAAAGAGAAGACAGAAGAAAAGTAGGATCGTTGTTTGGATTTATGAAGAAAAAAGACAATGATTCTGAAAATGAAATTGATGATGCTAAAACTGGACTTATTGATTCTGAAAATATAGAACAACCTCAAGTTAGTGAAGATGAAATGCATGAGGTGCAAACTGTCACATATGGACTTACTCCGAATGGCGCAATAGAAAATAATAGTAATGAGAATATTACATATGGATTAAATTTTGACACCGATATGGATGTTTCTAGTTCTTCGGGACTTGATCATGATATAAGAAGTTTGGACCAAGGAGATTACGGCATACCGAATTCAAACGTGAACCCCATTAGTTATGGATCGAATTCTCCTAAAATAAGTGCATTTGAGAGAATCCCGGAGCACCCCAATGTGACATCGTCGCCACATATCAATGCAATGAATACTGATAATGCAGGTGATAGTTTATCGCCTAAAAAGAAGACAAACAAATATTCATTCCCAAGCATTGAATTTCTTAAAAAACCTGTTGTAGATACTAAGGCGTTGTCGAATGGTGAATTAAAAGGGAAAGCCTCCAAACTTGAAGAAACGTTGCGAAGTTTTAAAGTCGATGCATCTGTAGTTGGAGTAACTCAAGGCCCGGCTGTAACTAGATACGAAATACAACCAAATGTTGGAGTTAGAGTAAATAGTATAGTAAGATTAGCGGACGATATTGCACTCAGTTTAGAGGCGAAGAACATCAGAATAGAAGCCCCTATTCCAGGCAAGGCAGTAGTAGGTATCGAAGTCGAAAATGGCAGCGTAAACACTGTTTTTCTTCGAGAGATAATCGGATCTAAAGAATTTAAGTCGTCTAAGTCGAAGATAACTTTCGCTATAGGCAAAGATATTTCTGGAAAACCGATCATTGCGGACTTAAAGTCGATGCCACATATGTTAATTGCGGGTGCTACTGGTTCTGGGAAGAGCGTATGTATCAATTCTATTATTGCGAGCTTGTTATATAAGGCTACTCCTGACGAGGTTAAAGTTGTTCTTATCGATCCCAAAGTAGTGGAATTAGGCAATTACAATGGCATTCCACACCTTTTGATTCCTGTAGTGACAGAACCTCCTAAGGCTGCAGCAGCACTGAACTGGGCCGTGGCAGAAATGAACGACAGATATAAAAAGTTTGCAGAAGCAGGTGTCAGGGACCTCGAATCATATAATGAAGTTGTCGAGTTAAACTCTAGTAATTCGAATAGCCGCAGCAATTTTCAAGCAAGTAGCGGAGAAGACGATGCTGAAAACGGATTTTCTGAAGAGCGAGTAAAGTTGCCACAGATAGTAATTATTATTGATGAGCTTGCAGATTTGATGATGGCATCACCTACTCAAGTGGAAGAATCTATTTGTAGACTAGCGCAAATGGCAAGGGCTGCGGGAATGCACCTTATAGTTGCTACGCAACGCCCCTCTGTAGATATTATCACAGGTCTTATTAAGGCGAATATTCCATCTCGAATAGCCTTTGCAGTTTCTTCTCAGTTCGACTCGCGCACAATTTTAGATATGAATGGTGCAGAGAAGCTCGTTGGAAAAGGTGATATGCTCTTTAGCCCTGTAGGAACAGGGAAACCTGTCAGAGTACAAGGAACATTTATTTCTGATTCAGAAGTTAACAAGATTATTGAGCATGTAAAATCACAGGTGCAAGAACCGGAATATTCCGGAGAGGTGATCAATTCACTCGAAAGATTGAGTGCTCCGCAGGCTGCTAGTGAAGATACAGACGAGTTGCTTCATGATGCCATTGAAACTATAGTAAGAGCAAACCAGGCTTCTATTTCTATGATACAGCGACGATTTCGAATTGGATATAATCGCGCTGCACGTATAATCGATATGATCGAAAGTCGAGGAATTATAGGTCCAGCTGACGGTGCGAGACCAAGACAAGTGTTAATGAGCATAGAACAATATGAAGAGATGAATGGTGATAATCAACAGTAGAGAACAAAATCAACGGA
Organism: uncultured Oscillospiraceae bacterium; assembly: GCA_964370025.1. GTDB lineage: Bacteria > Bacillota > Clostridia > Peptostreptococcales > Anaerovoracaceae > CAYJGJ01. The sequence continues at coordinate 899 of CAYJGJ010000020.1, read as the reverse complement.
GATTTCCCATGATAAATTATAATAAAGAACGGTGATAAGTATGACTTTTTTTGTAGAAACATTGGGGTGCCCCAAAAATGTGAATGATTCGCAAATAGTTGTGGCACTTTTGGAACAAAGTGGACATAAATTGATGGATAATCCCTATGATTCAGATATTATTCTTGTAAACACTTGCGGATTTATCAACGATGCAAAAATAGAATCCATTAATGTTATTTTTGATATGATAAATATCAAAGGAGACAAGTCTCTTATAGTGACGGGATGCCTTAGCGAGAGATATGTAACGGATTTGATCGTTGAAATGCCCGAAGTTGATTTTTTCTTAGGTGTAAATGAGTACGAAACGTTGCCTGATTTGTTTTCACAAATAGCAGATATGTCTCATAAAAAATCAGATTCGATGCAAGAGAAGAACCGTGTGACACATTCTGTTAAACAGCCTTTAAAATATTTGCCACGAACACTAGATCAAAATCCGTATAGTGCTACCTTGAAAATAGCGGAGGGATGTAATAATTCTTGTGGTTTTTGCATTATCCCATCAATAAGGGGTTCGTATAGAAGTAAACTTAGAGAAGATGTTCTCAAAGAGGCAAACGAGCTAGCCGAAAAAGGATGTAAGGAAATAATAATAATTGCACAAGACACAACTTTGTATGGTTACGACATATACGGAAAATTAGCATTGCCTGAGTTGCTTCGTGACATTTGCAAAATAGATAAACTGCAATGGGTTCGTCTGATGTACTGCTACGAAAATAGAATTACGGATGAGCTGATAGAAGTGATGAGAGACGAGCCGAAGATTTGTCCATATATTGACATTCCTATACAACATTGTAACGATAGAATATTGTCTTCTATGAATAGGCATTCTACCAAAAGTTCACTAG
>CAYJGJ010000019.1:0-25144 GCA_964370025.1 uncultured Oscillospiraceae bacterium | reverse complement strand
ATTTCAAGCAACGACTATTAAAGAGACAATAATGAAAACCCAAGCTAATGAGCATAACACAAATATAATACCAATTGCAGTTACTACAATCATAAACTCATATGATGTTTCAAAAATAGAAATATAACAGTAGAATATTCTAGGATCCGTGATAATGAGATGCTAATAGCATTGATATTATAGGTATAGTGACAATAGAAATTGTAGTGGTTAGTGAAACTGTTTCAGCAATGAATAGAGAATTCTTACCTTGTTTTTCCGCAAGCATTGTTGGTATTACAGCGGATGGGAATGCTGTAACAAATATTACTGCTAATTTTGATGCGTCAGAGATAAAAGGTAGCGAATCAATAATTAGAAATGATAGTACGGGAATTAAGAACATTGACGTAATCGATGCAATAATGATGTTATTGTTCTTTATTATTTTTATGATATTACTTTGTGCCAGTTGAATGCCTATTATAATCATCGAAAGTGGTATTGTTACATTACCAACCATTGACAAAAAATCGGTAATTATAGCTGGAAAAGAGATATTTAATCCGATTATTGCAAGTGTAGAAGCGGATGCTATCATAGAGGGATTTAAAAGTAACTTTACGATATTTTGTTTTTTTGCTTTATCTTTTTCACCAATTGTAAAGAGTATTGGAGCGATTCCAAAAGTATAAATATTAAATATTACATTGTGTATAACGAGTAAAAAAAAGATTTCGTCTCCAAAAATGCTTTTTGATATGGGAAATCCCATGAAGCCACAGTTAATTGAAACAATGGCTACGATGAAAACTCCCGTATCTTCCAGTGGTTTCAACTTGAATGACTTGAAAATGATATATGCAAAAATAGTTGCTAGAATATAATACGCTATTGATAGTATCGATATCTGTAATATATCAGATATCAATTCATCAGTGAGTATAACGGAAGATGATGAACTTAATACTAATGCAGGTGCGGTAATATTTAGTAGCAAACTTGTTAGGTGTGATCTGCTTTCATTGGTCAATACTTTTGTATGGTAAGCAATGATGCCTACCAATATTAAAATAAATATACTTGCTATTTTAGAAATAATTATTGTCATATAATGTTACCTATATATTACGTTGACGAAAAATTGCAACGCTTGTAGATCGTTGTGCAGTAGTATTATACATGTTAATGCTTGTTATTTCAATTGATTCCTCGCTAATTGCATTTTAATAGAATTTCAATGTTTTATTTCTTAAAATAAAATGTCCAAAAACAAAAAACAAGAAAAAAGAAGTAAAATGCTTGCATTATTAATAATGTTGTTGTATAATAAATATTCGAAACTGGCGGTCCTCTGTGTGATTAACAATGCAAGAACGCTTATGAAATTAAAAGGAGAACATTAATGAACATTTTAGATCAAATCGCAACAGAGTATGTAAGAACAGACATTCCTCAATTTAATGTAGGTGATACTGTTAAAGTTCACGTAAAAATTAAAGAAGGAAACAGAGAGAGAATTCAAATTTTCGAAGGATTCGTATTGAAAAGACAAAACGGTGGAGTCAGTGAGACTTTTACTGTAAGAAAAATTTCTGGAGGAATCGGTGTTGAAAAGACATTCCCACTGCATTCACCAAAGGTAGAAAAAATTGAAGTAGTTAAGAGAGGTGCTGTAAGACGTGCTAAACTTAATTACATGAGAGAAAGAACTGGAAAATCTGCAAAGATAAAGCTAGCAAAATAAATGTAAAGCTGCTTTTCATAGTTCATAAATTATTAAATAAAAGTCCTATTGCGAACTACTCTATAATTGTTAGAGTAGTTCATAATAGGACTTTTTTTATGTCTGAGCGTTCTGCACTGAAGGTCGTAGATATTATTTGCTGAAAATGTCACGTATATACTTAAACCGCTTTGCTTGCGAATTGGCTGTTGTAAAGTTCCGCATAGAAGCCTTCTTTTTCAAGTAATGAGTCGTGATTACCGGTTTCAACTATATCTCCATCTTTCATTACTAAAATAATATCCGCATCTCTAATCGTTGAAAGTCTATGTGCAATAATGAAACTTGTCCTCCCTTTCATTAAATTATTCATAGCGTTTTGAATTGCGAATTCTGTTCTTGTATCGACACTCGATGTAGCCTCATCAAATATCAAAACTTTAGGGTCTGAGATGATTGTTCTTGCAATCGTTAATAATTGTTTTTGTCCTTGACTTACGTTACTGGCTTCTTCATTCAGTACGGTATCATATCCATCCGGTAATGTGTGAACAAAGTGGTCAACCTGCGCAGCTTTTGCCGCGGCATAAACATCATCGTCACTTGCAGCCAATCTCCCATAACGTATGTTTTCCATAATACTGCCACTATATAACCAAGTATCTTGCAGTACCATGCCAAAGCTGTCTCTTAAATCATTTCTTTTAAAGCTTCGTATATCATTGCCATCAATAATTATTGCTCCTTCGTTCACATCGTAAAAGCGCATAAGTAGTTTAACAATTGTAGTTTTTCCCGCACCCGTAGGTCCTACAATCGCTACTCTTTTTCCGTGCTCGATTTCGATTGAAAAATTGTTTATTATCTTTTTTTCTGGAGTATATCCAAAACTGACATTTTTAAAAACTACACTTCCTTTTATTTCATCAATACCCACTGGATTTTGAGTTTCTGGTATTTCTTCTGCTTCTTCTAAGAATTCAAAAACACGTTCCGCAGCAGCCGCGGTTTGTTGCGAGACATTGCTGATTGTCGCTATTTGTTGTAAAGGTTGCGTAAATCGGTTTATGTATTGTATAAAACTTTGGATATTACCAACGGTAATCGAGCCATTAAGAGCCAAGAATCCACCTAGTGTACAAACTGCCACATATCCCAGTTTGCTAATGAAATTCATCACTGGCATCATAAGCCCACTCCAAAACTGGCTTTTCCATGCGCTTTCATATAGATCATTATTTATTTCATTGAATTCTAGAATGCTTTTTTCTTCGCCATTAAATGCCTTTACAATGTTGTGTCCGCCGTACATCTCTTCAACATGGCTATTTACCTTTGCGATGCTATCTTGTTGCTTTACGAATAATGGTTGGCTGCGCTTTACAATCAACATTACGCTTAATCCAGAAATAGGTAACACGAGTAATGCAATAAGAGTCATAGCTGGGCTTATTGTAAACATCATTATTACTATACCTATTAATGTCACGACTGCTGTAATTGATTGAGATAAACTTTGATTGAGTGTATTGACAACCGTATCAACATCATTTGTTATGCGGCTCAAGACGTCGCCTTGCGGTGTAGTGTCAAAGTATGAGAGTGGCATTCGGTTAATTTTTTGACTGATATCTTTTCTCATTATATAGCTGACTTTTGTTGCAACATTGGCCATTACCCATCCTTGCAAATATGCTAAACCAGCACTAACAAGGTAAATTGCAAGTAAGAATAGCAGTATCTCTGCAATTGCGTCAAAATCTATGCTTCCTGTACCAGAAATCATTAAGACCACACCTTCAAATAGGATAGTTGTTGCATTTCCTAATATGCTTGGACCAACAATTGCGAAAACAGTAGATGCTATGGCACATACTAAGGCTATTACAATTTGTGGTTTATAAACATGCATGTAATTTAGTAGTTTTTTTATTGTGCCCTTGAAGTCGTTTGCTTTTTCGCCCTGCATCATCGCTGCACCAGGCCCCGCCATGGGATTTCTTCTGTCGGTTGAATTTCCTTTTTTGTTATTTGGCATTACTCAAGTTCCTCCTTAGACAATTGGCTTTCGGCAATTTCTCTATAAATTATGCAATTAGAGAGAAGTTCTTTGTGTGTGCCCATGCCAACAATTTTTCCTTCATCTAGCACAATGATTTGTTCAGCTTCCATAATTGTTGAAACTCGTTGTGCAACTATTAGTACAGTCGCATTTTGAGTATAACCTTTTAGCGCTTGTCGTAACTTTGCATCAGTTTTGAAATCTAGTGCACTAAATGTGTCATCAAATATATATATAGGTACATCTTTTGCTAATGCTCTTGCTATAGAAAGTCTTTGTCTTTGTCCCCCCGAAACGTTCGTTCCACCTTGGCTTATTTCTGATTCAAACTTGTTATCAAAATTCTCGATGAATTCTGTAGCTTGAGCTATGTGTGCAGCTTTTTGCAGAACTTCGTCACTTGCATTTTCGTCAGAATAAAGGATATTGCTTTTGACTGTCCCCGAAAACAACATGCCTTTTTGTGGTACATATCCAATCAATTCGCGCAAATTGTGTTGGGATATGTCTTTAATATTTATGCCGTCAATGGTAATGTTTCCAGATGTGGGGTCATAAAAGCGAGGAATCAAGTTAATAAGGGTGCTTTTTCCGCTCCCAGTCGAACCGATAAATGCTGTCGTTTGTCCAGGCTTTGCAGTAAACGAGATGTTTTCAATTACATTTTCATCTGCACCATGATATTGGAAAGAAACATCATTAAATACGAGTTCTCCACTTGTTGTTTTTTCTACTGTGATTGGGTTTTCAGTGTCTAATACGCTTGTTGGAGTATTTATTACTTCCATAACACGCTCTCCAGAAACTGTTGCACGAGGGAGCATTATGAATATCATGCTTATAAAGAAGAAAGCCATGATTACTTGAAGAGCATATTGCATGAAGGCCATCATTTCGCCAACTTGCATTTCACTCATAGAAATCAAGTCAGCTCCAGTCCACACTACTAATAACATCGTCACGTTCATAAGAAGCATCATGATAGGCATCAAAAATACCATTACACGGCTAACGAACAGTGTATTTGCCGTTAAATCAATGTTTGCTTTATCAAAGCGTTTTTCTTCAAATTTCTGAGTTGCGAATGCGCGAATTACAAGCATTCCACTTAAGTTTTCTCTGCTTACAAGATTTAGCTTATCGATTAAGATTTGCATCATTTTGAATCTTGGAATTGCAATTACAAATAAGGTCGCAATTATTGCTATCAATATTCCTACTGTTAAGGCTATTATCCATGTCATCGAGACAGTTTGTGTGATTGCCATTATAAAACCGCCTATTCCCATTAGGGGGGCATAACATAAAATTCGAAGCCCCATAGTAAAGAACATTTGGATTTGAGTAATGTCGTTTGTAGTACGAGTGATTAAACTTGCAGTGCTAAACTTATCCATTTCGTTATTTGTAAAAGTTGAAACTCTATTGAAAAAATCTGATCTGACATCTCTTGCAATGCCAGCACCAAGCTTTGAAAGGCAATATCCCGCACCCACTGCAAATATGATAACAAGCAAGCAAAGGCCAAGCATTAATATTCCTTGAGAGAATATGTAATCGGTTTGCATTTTGCCCAAATCGGCTCCTAGTTCTTCATAAAACTCTATTGTAAACATAGATGAAGTTGATTCCTTAATTAAATCATCTGTGTTTTGAGCAATTTGCTTTGCGTCTTCAACTGCTGGTATTTCGGCGCTTATAGCTAGCATGGGGGAAAGTAACTCGCGTAATTGTGATAGATCTATTTCAGGAGTAGTGATCGCGGCGTCATCAGTGGTTGCTGGTGATGCCATTGCATCGTTTTGGGGAACTTCTTCGCTCATAGTTTGAAACATGTTGACTAGAGCATATGATGCGTTTATAAATGCGCTCTCAACTTCATCAATTTCCTTGCTGTCTTCGTTGTTAATGAATAAAGTCGATTCGTCCGAATTTGGGAATTCTTCATTTTTTTCATTTTGGGTTTCATAGTTATTATTTACTGATGACTTCTCCTCATCATTCATGAATAACATCATTATAGCCATGTTTTCTGAACTAATTGCACGCGGTGCAATTTCGGTAATTCCAGATTTTTGTATTCCTGTATCTACGATTTCACTCATTACAGCGGGCAGGCGCAGTTCTAAAAGGACCTGAGCAAATAGTAATACTATGCCTATTAGTAATAATATAATATATGGTTTAATATAGCGTCTAACTTTCCACATTTATTGTTCTCCTTAATTTTTTTGCGAATTCGGATCGAGTCGAATCTTAATTATACTATAATTAAAAAAAATATGTTGCAAAAAAACTGAAGATATGTGAAGAATATGTGAATAAATGTGTGCAATTTGCCATATTCTATACAATATGATATAATTCAAAAGCAAATATGATTTATATGTTAAGCACGGAGAGATATGGACGAAAAATTGTACGAATCAATGGATAATTCGAATCCTACTACTGCAATAAAAAAATATTTATTTAGTGATATTATTGGCCAAAGTGCGGGAATTCAAGAGGCAATCGAGCGAGCAAAAAAGGCAGCGAGAAGCAGTGTTTCGGTATTTGTATATGGAGATACTGGGACCGGTAAGGAACTACTAGCTCAAAGTATTCATCACGAAAGCTATAGAAAAAATAAGCCTTTTCTTGCCCAAAATTGCGCCGCGTTGCCAGCTACACTTCTTGAAGGGATTCTTTTTGGTACGGCAAAGGGCGGATTTACGGGAGCTCTTGATAGGGCTGGTCTTTTTGAGCAAGCTGACGGGGGAACGCTTCTTTTAGATGAAATAAGTGCAATGCCTTATGAATTGCAAAGTAAGTTACTACGTGTGTTGCAAGAGGACTATATTCGAAGAATCGGAGGAATGAAGGATATTCCGGTTGATGTGAGAATCATCGCAACTGTAAATGAACCAGCTGAAAAATTGATCGATCAGGGGAAGCTTCGAAAAGATTTATACTATAGATTGAATGTAGTAAACATTACTATTCCACCTTTGAGAGATAGGCGAGATGATATAGAACTGCTTGCTATGCATTTTATAAAAAAACATAATAAGAGATTTGCTAGAAATATTGAATCGATATCAGAAGATGCTACGAGTAAGCTTCAAGATTATGAATTAAAAGGAAATGTAAGAGAATTAGAAAACATCATAATGCAAGCGCTTTCATTGTCGGATGATGAGAAGATTCTTAAAGAAGAATGGATTCAAATTCCTAGAGATTCGTTGCAAGATATACCGTCAGTATACGGTTATATACAAGGAACATCGTTGGACGAGTATCTTACTCAGATTGAAAAGCGAATAATAAAAGAAACATTTGATTATTCGGGTGGAAATATAACAAGGACTGCACAGAAGTTGCAAATTAAAAGACAGACATTGCAACATAAATTGAAAAAGTATAACCTGATCTAGCTCTGTGCATTGCCGAAAAAATAAAATAGTAAATGGAATAAAAAATGAAGTCATTACAAGTATTTAATAATCAAGCACTGAGAAATAAGATGCTTTGGATTGCAATCCCGATTGCGTTACAAAATTTAATTACATATTGCACGAGTATGATGGATACTGTCATGCTAGGACAATTGGGGGAAATTGAACTTTCGGGAGCAGCAGCGGCTAATCAGTTTACAAATATCTTTTTAGGAATATGTTTTGGGATTTCAAGCGGAACTAACGTGTTACTTGCTCAATATTGGGGCAAAGGAGACAGGGAGTCAATGCGACGAATTTTATCAATCATGTATTGGGTGACATTGCTTTTGGCAATCTTTTTTTGTGTTTTGGCTATACTATTTCCTCAACAAATTGTCTCATTTTTTGTTCCTGACGATGCTGTAATAGAAGTCGGTAGTAGATATTTGAAAATTTTATCATATTCGTATATAGGAATGGGACTTAGCAGTGTAATGCTTATGACATTGCGCTCGGTAGGTACGGTGAAAATATCTGTAGTTGTTTACAGTATATCATTAGTGGTGAATTCTCTTTTGAATTATGCATTGATATTTGGGAAATTGGGTGCTCCCGAACTTGGGATTGAGGGGGCGGCTATTGCAACATGTGTAGCGAGAAGTATTGAAGGCTTAATTGCTTTAATCTATATTTTCGTTAAGGAAAGGAAGATAGAACTTAATCTAGCATATCTATTTAAGCTTGATTCGTCATTTTTGAAAGATATTTCGAAGACGACATTTCCTATCATAATAAACGAATTGATTTGGATGACAGGGCATTCGATGCTCGTATCGATTATGGGGCGTATGGGCAGAGCCTTTATAACAGCAAACACGATTACTAACATGGCAGTACAACTCAATATTATTTTTGTCAGAGGATTGTGCGATGCGACATCCGTGTCGATAGGAAACGCGCTAGGTGCGAACGATTTTAAATTAGCAAGAGAAATATCTCGTGGGGTTATGACTTTATCGATATTTCTGGGGGCCGCGGCTGGCCTACTTGTATTTTTGGTGCGCCCCTTTATCATTAGTTTTTACAACATACCGGATGAAACAAAAGATATAACGATGGCGGTTATGGCCGCGGCGTCAATTATCATAGTGTTCTCCACTATTGCAATCATTCAGTTTATGGGCGTATTGCGGGGGGGAGGAGACACCTTTTTTGTTCTGGTTTCAGATGTAATTTTTATGTGGACGCTTGCCATACCATTGGGAGCATTGGCAGGATTGTATTTTGGATTGCATCCGGCAATTGTTTATTTGGTACTCAAAGTAGATGAAGTTGGAAAGATAATTTTGGGGACGAAACGGATACTCAGCGATAAGTGGTTGCGAAACTTGACGAGATAATTCGGGAAGGAATTGTGAGCGAAACAGCATATATGACAAACAAAAAAATAAAAACGCCCATGCAAAATATCGCATGGGCGTTTTTGTCGTATTGTCGACAACGTATTGATAGAAACATGAGGAAGGATTAGTCTCATTTCTATCATATTGGATTTAGAAAGAATTAATGATTACCTTGAAAATATACCGCAGTATTTATTTTAGTATATTCCTTCAAGCATATATCCATGTTTCATTTCGCCTATTGCAGGAGAAAGGCATAGAGTGTCAGCTGTTGATCCATCATGATTTTCAGGTGAGAACGAATAAGTGTCTCGCCATACGTAATCTCCCTCCAAAAATTCAGTTAGGACTTCTGCATCTACACTATTTGTAGATGCAACCGCATCTGCAATGATCATCATATTAGCATACCATGTATATGCATTAGGTATAATTACCATTGCCTGTTCAGCTTCTGTCGTTGCTATTTTATATGCTTCTTCTTGGAATGTTCCGACAATATTAGCTTTCTCCAGTAACTCTTCTTCAGTATCATCCACATGCCATGTATTGGATTGAACATTTACGCCATATACGTGTTTTCCAAGCTCTTCTCCTACTATATCTGTAAATGTAGGAACTAGTATTCCAGTGTACGCAATGCACTCAACGTCTTCGGGTGGTATATAATCGACTCTTTCAAGGGCGCTCATTACATGTGCAACATCTGCTCCGCCACCGCCAAAAATAATTACTTCTGGAGCGGCATCTTTGATTTGTTGTGCAATGCTCATCATATCAATGTCGCCGGAATTGTATGTAAGGTCTAGCATAGGTTCGATTCCTTTTTCACCTAATAATCTAAACATATCATCTCTAGCAGTAGCACCTACAGCTGTTGTATCATTAACAAGAGCGATTTTTGTGTATCCTTGGGTATCAACAGCATAGTTTGCCAAAAACTCACTTTGTGCATCGTTACTTAGGAATGTTCTGAATGCATACGGAGCACTTTCTGGATTTGCTATCCCAGATCCGGAAACTGCACCAAACATTGTAAATATTTTTTCTTCAGTCAAGTATGGTGTAATTGCAACGGCAGCAGTACTACTTGCCGGTCCGACGAAAATGTCAATTTCTTCATTTATTACGAGATCTTGAACATTGTTCATGCATTTAGTCGGATCCATTTCATCGTCTCTGTAAATAACTCTTACAGGTATTCCATTAATTCCGCCATTGTCATTTATTTCTTTTACAGCTACTTCGATTCCCACTTGTCCAGTATATCCAAGTATTTGCCAAGCTCCCGATAGTGCAGCTGATACGCCAATAACAATTTCTTCTTTTTCACTTATGTCACCGGAAACGGCTCCCGTATCCTCGCTGCAGCCGGTTAATACCGATCCTACTAGCATAATCATTGCTATGCTTAAAACTAATAACTTTTTCATTTTAACCTCCTAAAATTCATTTTTTTAAAATTCTTTCTTTGTAAAATCCTATATATTACTTCTCGCTTTATTAGAGATACTTGAAGTTGATAAATAAAGCGAGGGTGATATCTTACATAATTTAAATCGAGGCAAAGGATAACGCGTTTGTACGATTAGTACTTGTCGGAGTTATATCCTGTTTTTTGAAGCATCGAATATTCTTTTTCTAACGATTGCCTAAACTTTGGATGTGATATAGAAATCAAGAGCTTGGCTCGCTCGGGTAGAGATTTTCCAAATAGATTGACGCTACCATATTCAGTTACTACATAATGAATATCGTTTCTCGATGTAGTGATTGGTGTGCCAGGCTTAAAGCATGCGCTGATTCTAGAAATTTCGCCATTTTTTGCTGTAGATGGGAGTGTGATAATTGGCTTTCCATTTTTTGAACGTGCAGCACCTCTTAGAAAATCAACTTGTCCTCCGATTCCACTATATTGCTTACTTCCCAAAGATTCTGCGGCAACTTGTCCATATAAATCTATCTCCAACGCTGCATTTATTGCAATCATATTTTTATTTTGAGATATGATGAATGGATCGTTTACATAATCAACCGGCATCAAGTGGAAATCTGTATTATTATGGACATATTCGTACAAGGATTGTGAGCCTTGTACAAATGTTGCTACAATTTTTTTATTGTGTAAAGATTTATTTTTACCTGTAATAATTCCAGCCTCTATTAATGGGATTAAATTGTCTGAAAACACCTCGGTATGGATGCCTAAATCCACTTTATCATATAAATACTCTAAAATGGCATTAGGTATGCTGCCGGTCCCTAGCTGCAGTGTGTCGCCATCATTGATTAAATTCGCAACGTTTTTTCCGATTTTACTTATTGTATCATCTTTTTGTCTAGGCCAGATTATTTCATAAAGAGGCGTGCTTACTTCCACAAAATAATCTATGTTAGAAACATGGATAGTAGTTTCTCCGCAAGTAAATGGCATATTGGGGTTTACTGCTACTACAACTTTTTTCGCACTTTTTATCATTTGATACGTGTGATCTACAGAAGTCCCTAAACTGACATATCCATCGCTATTGGGCGGGGAAACTGTGGTGAACAGAACGTCCAATGTAACGAATTCTTCTTTAATTGCCTTTGGGTATTGATGAAAGTTGAGAGGTGTAAATGTCGCACGATTATTCCAATAAGCATCTTGTGTGCTTCTACTTACAAAAGTTGTGTTTACCCTAAAATTTTCCTCTAGCGCAGGATTGCAATAGGGGGCGGCACCTAAGTTTACGCCTTGCCATATCTCGACATGCTTTAACTCATGTTTTCTTGAAATTAATGCATCTAGCAGTTCCTTTGGCTCTGCGGCTGCATGTCCCGATGCTATTCGATCGCCTGACTTTACAATTTTAACGGCATCTGTAGCACTTACTAATCGCTCATTATAGTATTTTTTCCAATTCATTGCTTTCCCTCAATTATTGTTTTGTTTTATTTAATTTAAAGCAAATAACGTGCCAAATTGAAATTGCGAGTGTTGTACGCGTTGTTTTTCATTCTGCTTGCATTTAAGCGTTGTCTGTGTTACAATTCGACAAAATGTACTGTAGAAAATTATCTACACTGTAGACGATATTCTACAGTACGGAGCGCATTATGTATATAGTTTTAGAGGTTAAGAAGGGAGTGCTGCAATGTCGTTAAAAATGTTAGAAGAAAGTAAAGATTATATTAGTCAAAATCAAAAGGAACTTTTTGAATCGATATTCCTAAATTCGTATGACGCTATTCTAGTAACAGACAAAGAGGGAAAAGTAATCATTGCGAATCCCGCATCATTGGAAATACTGGAAATATCATTCGAAGAAATGATTGGAACTAAACTTCAAGAGCTAATAAACAGAAAAATATATAATAAGTCAGTTGCTTTAGAGGCAATGGAAAAACGGCAGGTTGTAACCGGTGTCGTAAAAACGATAAGTGACCTAGTTATGATTTCAACGAGTACTCCTATTATTGACGATAACGACGAACTTGAAATGGTGATTACTACGAGCAAAGTTATTAATGGATCAGGTGAGATATGGAAGCGAATTCAAGATAAGCGAGAAGAAATTTGGCCAGGATTATTTGTAGAAGAAAAATCTTTTACAAATGAAGCAAATATATATGCGAGTGAAAAGATGAAAGAAATGTTAATAAAAGTTGAAAGAGCAGCAAAAATTGACAGTGCCGTTATTATTAATGGAGAAACCGGGACAGGTAAAAGTGTTTTAGCCGAGTTGATCCATAAAAATAGTGGCAGAAAAGATAAACCATTTGTCGAAATTAATTGCGCTGTAATACCGGAAGCTTTAATTGAATCAGAGTTTTTTGGATATGAAAAAGGTGCGTTTACAGGTGCAGACGTTAAAGGTAAAATAGGATTGCTTGAAGTGGCTGATGGTGGAACTATTTTTTTGGATGAAATAGGTGAAATGCCAGTTAATCTTCAATCTAAACTTCTGAAATTTCTTGATACAGGTTTGATTAGAAGAGTTGGTGGAACGGTGTATCATAAATTAGATGTTAGAGTAATTGCCGCCACTAATCGTAATCTTTTGAAAATGATTAATGATGGAAGGTTTAGGGAAGATTTGTACTATAGACTTAATGTAATATGTTTTACAGTACCTCCGCTTAGAGAAAGAAAATCAGACATAGAGAAAATGGCACACTTTTTCGTGAAAAGCTTTGAGAATAAATACAATAAGTACGTTAATTTAACCGAGAGTGCAAAAACTTATCTTATTGAATATGATTGGCCAGGCAACATAAGGCAACTTAAAAATATTGCGGAGAGGATTGTAATTATGAGTGAGGATGCAGATATTGATGGAGATATAATTAAATCATATATGTTAGAGGATAGGGGACATACCTGCCTTGAAAGTGATTTGAAAAATAGCGAAAATGATAATTTTACAACTAATTCTTATACGGGAACCTTGAAGGAGGCAATGGATAAATTTAGGAAGGATTACATTGATAAAACACTTAAAGAATCCGGTGGAAATGTAACTCAAGCAGCGAAAAAATTAGGGATACATAGAACTGCAATTTATAAGTAATTATAAATTGCAGATTTAGTTCCTGCTCTCTCCGGATTAATGTTGAAGTATCTTTTGGCATAGAAATTGCATATTCGTAATCTGAAACAACTATCAATAAAAAAAGGAGACCTTAATCTATGAGTAATATTAAAGAGAAAAATGTGGTTGTAACAGGTGTCATGGGCGATATTGGAAGTGCAACTGTTAATAGATTTTTGTTCGAGGGAGCTTTTGTCATCGGTTTAGATTTGCAAGATGAAGATCAAATTGCAAAAAAATATGGATATAATCCAAATTTTATTCCAAGACAATGCGATGTGACTGATAGGGAAAGAATAAAGCATATAGTTGCGGAGATAATTGATGCAAAAGGTAAAATAGATATACTTGTAAATTGCGCTGGGATAACAAATGACGCAATGTCACACAAGATGGAGTTTTCGCAATGGACATCAGTATTGGACATAAATCTGACGGGGACTTTTAATGTGATCCAAGCGATAATTCCACATATGAGAGAAAAAAAATATGGCAAAATAATTAACCTAGCATCCACATCCGCTCATGGAAATATCGGACAAGTAAATTATTCCGCATCAAAATCTGGTCTTATCGGACTAACCAAAACTTTAGCAAAAGAACTAGGCCGATATAACATTAATGTTAATTGCATTTCTCCTGGTTACATTATTTCTGAAATGACTGCAAATCTTCCAGAAAAAGTAATTACCTCACTTATATCCTCTACCCCTCTTGGTAGAGGGGCAACACCAGATGAACCAGCAAATGTAATATTTTTTCTCGCATCTGATGAAGCATCTTATATTACAGGTGCTGAGATACCCGTTACTGGTGGCATGATGATGAATATTTAGGAGGATAGATAATGAATAAAGTTGTAATTGTTTCTGCATGTAGAACGGCTATTGGGAAATACGGTGGAGTTTTTAAAAACATGAATGCGACTGAACTGACTATTCCGATAATAAATGCTTTGATAGATCGCTCACAAGTAAAAAAAGAACAGATAGAAGATGTAATCTGGGGATGCAATTATCAAAAGACATATTTGGAAAATAATTTAGCGCGCGTTAGTGCAATAAAAGCTGGATTGCCTGAAACTGTACCCGGAATAACGGTACACAGAAATTGCACATCGTCCATGTCCGCTTTGCAACTAGGATATTATCAAATAAAAGCAAATGAAGCGGATGTGTTGATAGTAGGTGGCACAGAAAGTATGAGTAATGCATCATATACGCTTGAAGGATATAGATGGGGGTTAAAAATGGGCAATACTGAAGTTCGTGATTCCATGTGGGATTCATTGACGCATTTGGGTGTTGGTCCAGCTATGGGGATTACAGCCGAGAACATTGCAACTGCTTATAACATAAGTAGAGAAGAACAGGATAAGTTATCCTTAGAAAGTCAAGAAAAAGCAAAGATTGCAATGGAGAGTAATCGATTCGAAGATGAGATAGTTCCTATAGAAATACAAGAAAAAAAAGGAATAAAAGTAATTATGTCGGATGAAAACCCTCGCTCAAATGTAACAATTGAGCAATTGTCAAAGTTAAAGCCCACTTTTAAAGAAGGAGGAACTGTAACCGCGGGGAATTCATCCGGAATAAATGATGGTTCGGCGGGGATGTTGATAATGTCTGAAGAAAAAGCGAAAGAGCTAAATCTAAAAATACTTGCAGAAATTGTATCCGTATCGACGGTCGGAGTAGATCCTGAGATTATGGGAATCGGCCCTGTTTCTTCAACAATAAAGGCATTAGAAAAAGCAAATCTATCGTTAAGTGATATTGAATTATTTGAAATAAATGAAGCTTTTGCATCTCAGTATTTGGCGGTTGAAAAAGAGTTAGGACTAAATCGTAAAATAACAAATGTAAATGGTAGTGGAATTTCTCTCGGACATCCTGTTGGAGCAAGTGGGATAAGGATAATGGTTTCACTAGTATACGAGATGAAAAAAAGAGGACTAACATATGGTTTGGGAGCTCTTTGTGCAGGCGGTGGAATGGGTACTACCGTTGTGCTGAAAGCATACAATTAGTTTATCAGAGGTAATCCATGAGAAATAGACAAATATTTTTTAATGGCAAAATATACACGATGAAAAGAGAAGGTGATCAGAGACAAGGATTTTGTGTCGAAGATGGTAAGATTATATTTTGCGGAACTAACGAAGAATTGAAAAATATAGAATGTAATAATCGATTTGACCTAGAGGGTAAATCAGTTTTGCCTGGATTTATAGATAGTCATGTTCATCTTGCAGGATGTAGTTCGGCAAAAAACAATGTGAACCTTAAAGATACTAAATCGCTATCTGAAGTGATTAATTTTCTATTGAAACGAGTGGAACAAATCCCAGAAGGTGAATGGATAATTGGAGATGGTTTAAATGAGCAGATGCACGAAGAGAGACAATTGCCAAAGATGTCTGACATAGATAGGATAGAGAAAAACCCGGTAATTGTGAATCGATTTAGTGGTCAATGGAGCGTAATAAATAAAAAAGCAATGGAAATTGCAAATATAACCGAAGAAGATTTTGTATGCGATTCAGATGGCCAAATTACATATGGTGTAGTTAATGAAAAGGGAATGGGAAAAATATATTTAGCATTACCAGAAGCGATAGAGAATCAAAACGAAAGGAGGAAAATCTATAAGGAAGTTCTTGAAGAAGCATCATCTTTTGGAATTACAACGTTGCATACATATTCACTTAGAGCTCTAGGTTTTAATGAAGACTTAGACTGTTATAAAAGCTTGTTGGAAAAAGAAGAATTGCCGTGTAGGGTGAGTGTTTACTTTGATTATTTCATTCAAAATGAAAAACTTGATATGTTCGATAATAAAATGTTGAAGTATGGAGGGTATAAATTTTTCATGGACGGTGTAATTAGTAATGGAAGTGCTGCAATGAAAAAAGCATATGCAGATAATGATGATAACTATGGGAAGTCGTATTATTCTAAAGAGTATATAAAAGAAATAATAAGCAAAACAAGTGATAAGGATATACAAGTATGTATACATGCCATCGGAGATATGGCTGTAGAAATTATAGTAGAAGCAGTAGAGGAGCTAATTAATGATAAATGCACAATGCCACACATGGTTAGGATTGTACATGCGATGTACTTGGAAGAAGAACTTTGTGAAAGAATATCTAATCTTCCAATAACAGTTGATATACAGCCAGCATTCTTATTTAATGCATACAACTATGCTACAGAAAAGCTGGGAGAAAAAAGAATGACTCATTTTTTGCCTTTTAAGAGTTTGATGGATAAAGGAGTTAGACTAAATGGCGGTTCTGATGCGCCTATAACAGGATTAAATCCGTGGCCCAGTATATATGCTGCGGTAAATCGAAAAGCGACGGGAGAAATGGAATGCATTGGTGCTAATCAAAGTTTAAAACTATACGATGCTATAAAACTATACACTCAGAATGCATCTTATTGCGGAAGAGAAAACGTTTTAAAAGGCACAATTGAAGAAGGGAAATATGCGGACTTTATTATTTTGGATAAAGACCCATTCGAACTTAGTATAGAAAATGTAAAAAATATAAATGTTTTGATGACATTTGTGAACGGTAAATTGAGATATATGAGATAGGATATCGTATTAGATTAAGGAAGGAAGTGTGAGATTTTGTTATTATCAATTATCAATGGAGTTGTTATGGGGGTCATATATGCTTTATTGGCATTAGCTTTGAATATGATTTACTCTACAACGAGAATAATTAACTTTGCTCATGGAGAGCTAGTTATGGTAGCTGCGATGACAGGGTTATCGCTTATTGTAGACACCAATTTGCCATATGGTGTTGGAATTTTGGGTGCTGGAATTGTAACAATTTGTGTTTCTGTATTTATTTATTATACTTGTGTGAAACCATTCGGTAATGCATTAAAATATACAGTTGGATGGATAATGACCACATTGGGGGCAGGAATAATTATTACTAATGTTGCAATCCTAATATGGGGTTCTGCCCCGCGAGGATTTCCAGCAATCGGTGGTGATGAGCTAATAACATTTTTAGGTGTAAAAATACTGCCACATGAACTTTGGACAATTGTAATTGTAATAGCATTGGCTGTGTTGTTGCATCTTTTGATGAGTAAGACAATTCTAGGCTCCGCCATAAAGGCTGCACAGTTTGATCATGATACTTCCCGATTGATGGGAATTAATGCAGAGAGAATCGTCATTTTCTGCTTTATTTTAAGTGGTCTGATCGCTACAGTAGGAGGAGTATTATTAGCACCAATTTCATTTGTGTATCCGACAATGACTTCTACTTTAGCATTAAAAGGATTTGGTGCGTGTACAATTGGGGGAATGGGAAATAATAAGGGTGCTTTTATTGGAGGATTGACTCTCGGACTTATAGAAGCAATTGCTTTGGGAGTGTTTGAGATATCACCTGGTTATAGAGACGTTATTACATTTTTAGTAATTATAGTTGTAATGACAATCAAACCGGCAGGAATAACGGGGGTAATACATGCTAGAAAAGTATAATAAAAATAAAAAAATAATGATGGCTTTATGTTTGTGTGGAGCTATATCATTATTGGCAGTTCCTTTGTTGGGAACATATTTAATCAGACTGTTTTCTTTAGGCTTAATTTACGCAATTGTTAGTATGGGTTTAAATGTTGCAATTGGATATACGGGGCAGTTTTCATTAGGTCAAGCGGCTCTGTTTGCGGTTGGTTCATATACCGGTGCCTTGTTGTATAGGGACTTAGATGCTTCACTATGGGTAAGCCTGATTATTTCGATAATTACAGGAATGCTAGTAGGACTTCTTTTAGGATTGCCAGCATTGAAAGCTCAAGGACACTATCTTTCACTATTAACAATGGGATTTTCAATTATTGTAACAAAAATAATTATTGAATGGAGAGATGTACTAGGTGGTCCTCTTGGACTGATGGTTGGAAGATTTGAAATATTTGGAATGGAGCTAAATAACGTTGGAACATATTATACGATTCTCGCATTATGTACCATATGCTTGTTTATTACAAGAAATTTAATTTCAAGTAAGTTTGGTAGAGCATTTCAAGCTATTAGAGACAATGACTTGGCGGCGGAATGTATGGGAGTTGACAAGAGAAACTATAAACTAATCGCGTTTGTATATAATGCAGCTTTAGCGAGCTTTGCCGGGTGCTTATTTGCATATTTTTCGCGATATATAAGCCCTGATATATATAGTTTCACGTTGTCAGTGTTCTTTTTAATATCAATAATTATGGGTGGAACAGGCACAATAATAGGTCCAATTATAGGAACAATTATCATGACAATCGGCCCTGAATACTTACAATCATTTCAGGAATATAGATTGCTGATATATGGGTGCTTGCTTATTGCAGCGGTTTATGCATTTCCTACCGGTATTATTGGAATTACTAGAAAAAAATTCCATTTCTTAACAAAGATAGAAAAACCTGAGATAATTTCGGACAATCCACTTGGAAAGAAAGATGGTAGCGAAAAAGATGAGCTTATGACATTAAAGGATGTTACGATGAAATTTGGTGGGTTGTACGCAATTAAGGATTTAAATATGACAATCAGAAAAGGCACAGTACACTCTTTAATTGGGCCAAATGGCGCAGGTAAATCTACGATGATAAATGTTATCACTGGCTTATATACACCCACCGAAGGAGATGTATATTTGAATGGCGATAAAATAACGGGAATAGACCCTCATAAGATTTCAAAAGCTGGTGTTGGAAGAACGTTCCAAAATGCGCAAATATTTGCAGGAATGACCGTGCTTGAAAATGTAATGGTTGGTAGACAAAATATGATAAAGCACAATTTAATCAACTCTTTGCTACACACAAAAAAAATGCGTACTGAAGATGAAGCAGTAAAACAAAAAGCGTGGGAGTTGCTAAAATTTATTGGTCTAGAAGATTATGCTGGAGAGATAGCATATAATTTGGCAGGCGGTCAGCAAAGAATGCTTGAAATAGGAAGAGCACTAGCGATGGAACCATCTTTGCTATTACTCGATGAGCCAGCTGCGGGTCTAAATGAGGCAGAGATTAATAATTTATCTAGCCTAATAGAAGAAATAGTTAAGCATGGAATTACCGTCTTCCTTATAGAACACCATTTAGATTTTGTAATGGATATTTCGGATACGGTTACTGTTCTAAACTTTGGTGAAAAATTGGCAGAAGGAATCCCAACAGACATACAAAACAACCAAGAAGTAATAGAAGCATATATAGGAAAGGAGGAGTAAAATGTTAGAGATAAATAATATTAATGTATCATATGGAAAAGTTGAAGTTATCAAAGACGTTTCCCTTCGCGTTAATGAGGGAGAAATTGTATCTATTATTGGGGCTAATGGTGCAGGTAAAACGACAATAATGAATACAATAAGTGGATTGTTAAAGCCAACCTCAGGGACTATTATGTTTGAAGGTAGTGACATTTCAACACAGAAGTACAGGGCGGATAAAATTGTTAAATGTGGGCTCACGATGTGTCCACAAGGAAGGCAAATTTTTCCTTTCCATACTGTGCATCAAAATTTATTGCTTGGTGGCTATCTAATAAATAGAGACAAGAAAAGATTAAATGAACAACTAAAAAAATCATACGAAATGTTTCCAATACTAGAAGAACGATCTAAACAGTATGCGGGGACACTTAGCGGAGGTGAGCAACAGATGCTTGCTATCGCAAGAGCGATGATGATAGAGCCTAAATTACTATTGCTCGATGAACCTTCCGCGGGCTTAGCGCCGGTTTATGTAAAAGGTGTATTCGAAATGGCAAAAAGGCTTGCCGAAATGGGAACTACTATTTTACTTGTTGAACAGATGGCAAATATGGCATTGAAAATATCAGATAGAGCATATGTATTAGAAACGGGAAAGATAATACTAGAAGGCACAGGTGAAGAGGTGAAAAATAACCCAAAAGTAATTGAAAGTTACTTGGGCGGAAAAAAATAAATTAATATAAAGGAGAAATAATGTATAACAAGCTAAGGAAAGAAATTGATAATATTTGGATTGTTGATGACCATTCTCATCCGGGAAATGAAGAAGCTTGCAAAGAAAGAAATATACCTTGTTTCTCCGATTTATTTTTATCTCCGAGTCAAACAGCAAGTATGAATGCTGGAAAGGGATTTGATTATCAACGAGAGTTGCATGAAGAAGCATATAGAATTTTTTATAAATTTGATGTCGATACTCTCGAAGATGACAGATTTCGAGGTGAATTGGAAAAGGAATACAATAATAGAAAATCCGATTTAAACACGCTGATTCAAGAAGTTTTACATGAGTCGAAGATTGAACATATTATCGCCAGTTGCTATTTGCCTAAAAGTTTACAGTGTAAGGATAATATATCATTAGTTCCCTATGTAGATCCCTTGATTTTTCCATTTTGTAACAAACACGCGGAAATGAAATTATATTTAAAAAAAGAGTATGGTTTAAATGATTCGCTTTCTTTTGAAGAGTACATGATTTATTTGGATGCAGTTTTAGACGATTATTCTGTGAAAAACAACATAGGGTACAAGTTTTTAATTGCATATGAAAGAAGCTTATTTTTTGATAGTAAATATAAAGATAATGGAGCTATTTATTACGAAAAAGCAAAAAGCGGTGATCAGGAAGCATATGTGAAATTACAAGATTACTTGGTTTGGTATATAATAAAAAAAGCAGTAAAAAAAGATATTCCAGTACAATTTCATACAGCACTTGTAGACGGTAGGATTGATGATTTTAATGTACTAAATATGCAGAACTTTCTAGTAGATGAAGAGACTCAGAATTTGAAGCTGGTACTATTACATGCTTCATATCCTAATTATATGAATGCGGCTACATTGGCACTTGCAACTAATAACTGGGTAGTTAATAACGTGCACATAGAGTTATCTGGAAGGATGATGTTTTCTAATCATCCTAAAATATTAGCAAAAATAATTAGAAATTATTTGGATTTTCCTTTGCTATGGAAAAAAATTATATATGGCTCTGATATGTTGTATGGAGAGAGAAATTATTATACTTGCGCGAAGACAGGAAGAGATGCTGTATATTATGCATTATCAAGCATGTTGGATGAGTCGATCATCAATGAAGATACAGCAATAGAAATTGCTAAAGACATACTAAGGAATAATTCAATAAGACTTTACAATTTAGACTTGGAGATTCATTAACTATTAATGCGAGTGCAAATTAATATATTCAACGAACGGATTATTATTTTTGCGGAATATACCAGTATGAATTAAATTTGTGCAGGTATGTACGCGCACCTTTGGGCATTTGTGTTAGGGCATTGAAAATATTATAGTAATCACCAGCACCCATACTTATGCATATCATTCCAAAAATTAATAAACCGAATAGATTTGGGTAGATTAATCCAAGAATAAAGGGAATAAATCCGAAAATTAGATTGGGTAGTAGAGACATAAATACGAATCGTGATTTTGACATATCTTCTGTCCCGATTACGAACATCATCCCCTGTCTTAGATTTGAATAAATATATGCGTCTTTTTTGAAACATATTGCGTGTAGTATTTCATGAAAATACAGTGTAAAGCTAGGTAATATCAATCCGGCTATCACATGCCAATATTCAATTGTCATATCGTTAGTAAAAATTAATGTCCTGATAGCAACAATTGCAATGCAGATGAATACGATAACAAGGCTCAAAACAGTTCCGATTTTTGCCATTTCTTTCGAGGAGTTTGCTTCTTTGAATTTTATTGCATTGGATTTGTGTTCTGTAGCTGGCAAGCTGTTTTCATCCAAATTATATTTTCCCATAAAGTGTAATTTCATGAATGACCTCGCATGTATAAATAAAATTGTTTAGGCGGATTATTGAATCCGCCTATGTTCATAAATATCTAAAACTATTTTAAATTTTCAGGGTTTAGAGCTTCTAGCTCAGGAAGTGTAAAGAGTCCATCTTTTCTGATAAGTACATCGTCAAAATATATTTCTCCTCCGCCATATTCAGGTCTTTGAATTAGCACGAGATCCCAATGTACGGCGGATACATTTCCATTATTAGTTTCTTCATAGGCCATGCCGGGGGTTAAGTGGAAACTACCTGCAATTTTTTCATCAAAAAGAGTATCTTTCATCGGATGTAGTATGTCGGGATTCACTCCTATCGCAAATTCTCCGAAATATCTTGCCCCCTCATCCGTATCGAGTAACTCGTTAATCCTATTTGTATCATTAGCTGTGGCTTTTATTATCTTTCCATCTTTGATTTCAAATCGAATATTTTCATATGTGAACCCTTGTTCTTCAGAAGGAGTGTTATAAGTGATATATCCATTCATAGAATTTAATACGGGTGCACTGAAGACTTCCCCATCGGGAATATTATTTTTCCCGTCGCATTTTACTGCTCCGATACCTTTTACAGAAAAAGTAAGATCGGTATCCTTCGCTATTATTCTCACTTTATCCGTTTTGTTAAATAAATCCACCAATGGATCCATTGCTTTACTCATTTTTTTATAATCTATAGTGCATACGTTATAGAAAAAATCCTCAAAAGCTTCAGTGCTCATGTTCGCCAATTGAGCCATAGATGAATTGGGATACCGCAAGATGACCCATTTGGTTTTATTTACTCTTTGTTCTAGTGTGGGTAGCATAATTTTTGAGTGTAAATTCAATTTTTCAGACGGAATATCTGACAGTTCAGAAGTATTATCCGCAGCTCTTACACCAATATATGCGTCCATCCCTTCCATTTTACGAAGTTCGCATTCGTTTTGGAATTCAAGTTGTTCTTCCGTGCAGTTAAGTAGTAATTCACGGTCAATTTTTTCATCGTAAATATCAACAAATGGAAGTCCGCCCTTTTTGTATACTTCTTTGATGATTGCCTTAATAAGTGGTTTAGGAGTGTTTCCTTTACAATCAATTAGAATTTTCTCCCCTTTTTGTAGATCGCAAGAGTATCCTACGAGAAGCTCTGCTAATTTATTAATTCTAGTATCCATTTTTTTTCCTAGTATATCTTTAACATGAATGTGTTGCTAAAAATTATACTTTCCTTTCTCTCTATGTTTTTGCTGCATAGAGTCAGCGAAAATAGTTTTTATTTTTGTAGATTGGAAGAGGTTATTTTATTCTAGTAAAACTTATTTTTTCCTCACCGTTAAAGTGACTAATCTTCAACGTGCCATTCAGGGATAGCATAGGCATAGATGAATCAATATTCTCATTCCAGAGCAAAAGCTCAAATGGAATATCTAAATTTGAAGAACGTAATATTGTATGTTGTTTTTTTATGCCTGTATATCTAAAGCTAAATAAATCCGGCTGTATGGTCAAGTTTATAACCGGTTTTTCGAACCCATTGCCAAAAGGTTTAATTGTCTCTATTTCATTGATAAATTCCTTCAGTTCTAGGATATTCATATTATCTATATTGTAGTCATAGTTGGAGTCTATCTGTTCAGAAGTAGGTGTGGAGGTGTTTTCTTTCATGCATAATTTTAAGTCAAAAATATCGATTTCTTCGGCTATTTGCTTTTCATATACATCATTTATGTGAAATCTAAGTCGCTCGTGAAACTTTTCAATATCTTTTTCCTCAATTTTAAATCCAAACGCGTGCGAATGTCCTGCTATATTATAGTCTATTTCCTGGAAGTCTGAAATATTTTCTAAAAAACTTTCCATATTTAAGTAGTGTGGACTTCTACCTGATCCTATGTATAAGCCGTCCTCTGCTTTGGATAGCACTATGCATGGCTTTTTGAGATTTTGGCATATTCTACTTGCGATCAGTCCCGTATATCCTTTCATTCCTGATTCAACGGTGTAAATCAGATTTTCTTCAGCGATTTGCGGTTCTAGTGATTGAATGAGCGCGGAAGCGGTTTCTTTGCGAATTTCGTTTAGTTGGATTAAGTAGTTTGTAGATTTTTGTTTGTCATCATGGAAGAAGACGTCAAAACCAAAGGAACTCTCGTGCTTCACTCGTCTTGCAGAATTCAGGACGGGACCAAGCTTGAATCCAACAAATTCCGTGTCATAGGCACTCGTATAGTTGTCTGTCAGCTTTTCTAGGAGTAGTTTCAGTCCTTTAAATGAAGAACGATATACTTCTGAATCGCAAAAAGCTATGGTTTCGATATGTGAAATTGATTTTTGTATTTTTCCTAATAGAATCTCGGTATCTTTGATAAGTTGACGATTTTCTTCTAAGACTGGCATCACATCGGTGATGACGCTTATACCTGCGAAAACTTGTAATCTTTCTATTACGGATGTTTTTTTAGGTAAATATTTTTTAGCATAGTTTGTCATAACTTTGAATGCGACGTATCCACCTGAAAGTCCTTTAAACGGGTAAGTTTCGTCGAGTCTAGAAGGATTGACTATGAATAATGCGGATGTTCTTTCTGTTTCCGGATGATGATCAGTTACGAGCGTTTCAATTCCCAACTTTTTTGCATAGTCGATGGCTTCGCTTGCACCTATTCCATTATCACAAGTCAAGAATAGTTCTGTCTCAGGATACTGCTCTAAAACAATTTTTACCGATTCAAGAGAAAATCCGTATCCTGTAGTCGTTGAGGGATTGAATAATTTTACATTTTCAAATCCCATCTCGGATAGTCCAGCATATAAAATAGTTCCACTCATTATGCCATCGGCATCGTAATCTGGAATAATTGTGATATTCTTATCTTTGTTTAAGTAAAGATAGTCGCATATTTCATCTAAGTCTTTTAGTTTAGTTTCTTCGTAGCTAATTTTACAATTTTTTAGGTTCTCATATGTTGTTTCGTCGAGTCCTCTGCGTTTTATGAAAAGTTGTATAAAACGGTTATCTATCATTTTATCTCCATTTGTGTAGTAGGGTATAGTTATTTCTTATCCAAAAATGATAACACTTGTATGAGATTAATTCAACAATTAATA
>CAYJGJ010000018.1:0-28468 GCA_964370025.1 uncultured Oscillospiraceae bacterium | reverse complement strand
AGAAGCTTTTAGCATTACTTCAAAAATTAGTAGGACAAAGCAACTCTGTATTTGTGATCGAGCATAACACAGATATTTTATCAAAAAGCGATTATATCATAGAACTTGGACCACAGGGCGGTGACAAAGGCGGAGAAGTTATAGCTACAGGCACCCCTTTTGAGATTTCAATAACTGATCGCAGTGTAACAGGTGGATATTTATAGCATCTCTAGTTTTATTACAACAAGTTTGCATTGCCCTTGATAATATTTCAGTTATTATTGTAAGTATTATAGTTTTACTATGGGGGAAAATTCCAGCCCCATTATTAGTATTAGCAATTTTAAGTTTAGGATTTATAATATAGGAGGTATAATGAAAAACCAAGTATTGAGAAAATTATTTTTAGGTTTTATACAAATTCATATACTGAGTCATGCAAATGATGAGCCTGTTTTTGGCTCATTTATGATAGAAGAATTAAAGAATTGACAGGTGAATAATGAGTAAAGTAATTCGCAATGAAATATTAAAAGATTTTCAAATTAAAAAATTCTGTGCTTACGGATTTCTAAAAAACCTAAAATTCTTTGAACCTTACTTAATTATATTTTTAATGGATAATAATATCAGTCTATTTCAAATTGGTTTTTTAATTGCTATTAGAGAAATAATTGTAAACGTATTTGAAATTCCTTCTGGAATTATAGCAGACTACTTTGGCAGAAAAAAAGAAATGTATTTTTGTTTCAGCTTTTACATTATTTCGTTTGTATTTTTCTTTTTTACAGATTCTTTCACGATGGCAATATTTGGAATGATTTTCTTTGGGCTAGGAGAAGCTTTCCGCTCTGGAACGCACAAGGCGATGATATATACTTATTTAGATTCGAAAAATTGGCGAACAGAAAAAACCTTTGTGTATGGTAGAACTCGCTCTTTCTCTTTAGTAGGAAGTGCAATTAGCAGTTTACTCGGAATTGCTTTGATACTCAGCGTGCCAGCAGATAGTTATATATTCCTTTTTTCCATAGTCCCCTATTTATTAGATTTATTTTTAATTATGAGTTACCCAAATTTTTTGGATAACTCTGACAAAAAAACTGATTCCTCATTTAAGGAAATGTGCAAAAGTATTATTAATAGTTTCCGCGCAAATAAAAAACTTCGTAGCCTCTTGATCGAAGAAGGCATAGCTGAAGCAGGGTTTTCCTATGTGAAAGACTTAATACAGCCGATCTTAGAAATCATCATAATCGGCACCGGAATTTCTCTAATATCGTCTTTATCTGCTGATGATAATCTAAAGATTATATTGGGTTTAGTTTATACATTACTTAATTTGGTAGGATCATATTTTTCAAAAAAAGCATACATACTAAAAGAAAACAGAACCAATATCGCCTGTTTATTTATACTGCACATTTCATACGCTATATCTTGTGGATTCCTAGCATTATTCACGTCACAATATTTAATTGTATGTTTTGTATATGTTATATTCTATATCTTACACAACATCCGCAAACCAATATTTGTAGACGAAATAGATGACAACATAGAAAAATCGAACAGAGCCACTGCACTTAGTGCTGCAGCGCAATTAAAATCACTATTTTTGATGATTTTTGCCCCACTCCTAGGATTAATTGCTGATAATATTGGAATAGAATGGGTAATGATTGGGTTATGCCTTATCTTCGTCCTTACGACTCCATTGTTAAATACAAAGAAATTCAAAAAGTTAATGTGACAGAAGTTATTATGTTTCCAATTGAAAGTTAATTGCATATCTGCGTATTTTTAAGTAAAGAAAGTAGTCAATATCATTTATTGAACTACTACTTTTTTCTCCTCCTATCTACACACCGATTATATCCCAGTTGCGTGGTATAGTAGCATTTAAATCATTATTAAAAATTGATAAATCCTACAGAATTATCCCATACACATAAAACAGTATAAAGGGAATAGGAACTATATAGGGAATATAGCGCATGTGTGACTTAAGACTTTCATAATATGTACATTCCATGCATTTGTTAGTAAGCACTTGACAAAGATGCGTCGGCGCATAAAAATAGCCAAACAAACACCACACGTAGCAAAAAAAGGCATACTGCATTAGGGTGTCTCCTGTGTATCCAAGTGTTGCGACTAATGACAAGATGATTCCAACCGGAACGAATGTTATACCGGAACAAAATCCAAACATAGTAGCAAGCATTGCAAGTATAATCAATGAGACGAATTGCGGAACAGTAAGAAGTAGTGAAGAAAGCATCGCTTGCATATCAAGAAAATTATTCACTATATTTTGATAAAAATACACTCCTACTAGCATAACAATTATTTTCAAATCAATTCTTTTAATAATGCTTTGAATCAAGCTATTTTGTTTTGTGCCAATCACATATACAAATACAATTAGTAACCCCGAAAGCAGTGAAATATACAAAGGTACACCGAATGCTGAGTTAATAATAATCGGAAAATATATTGGAGAAAAGAAGATTATTAATTCTCGAATTGCACTTAGCTTGCTCTGACTTTTGCTTTCTTCTGATTTTTTTGAAGGTGTTTTCCCCAAAAGCATTCTGTAGGATATTACAACGAGTAGGATCACATAAGGAATATTGAGCATTATCAGTGTATATGCATTTATCCCTTCTAGGGTATTGCTCGCCAAAATCAGTACAGGGGATAAAGGAAAAAGAAACATAGCCATATGTCTATACAATGCATTTACGGCAGAACGGTCAGCACTGGAAAGATTAAGTTCCTTCCCCGCATTATTTACAAATGGTGCAGAAATAGCTGCTCCTCCTGGAACAGCCATCAATCCCAATATTGCGGGAAAAATTGTTATTATTATCTTGAGGCTTGGAACTAGGACTTTAAGTGAATTTTCAATCTTACGGATTATCCCATAATCACTCATTACTCCACACATAATTCCTATTTCCACAACTACGATTAACAATTGCACTGTCGATGGTGTTACAAAAACAGCAGTAAAAGCATTTACAATCAATGACATCCTCAGTCCACCGGTCAACCCTATTATTACACTAACAGCCAGCAAAGAATATCCTAAGTTCCATTTTTTGCTAGTGCAAAAGATAATTATTCCAAGTGAAAGTACTACGGAAAGTAGTTGTTGCATTTAGCACGACCTTTCTCATCTATATGTTTATGTTGTCATTTTTTCCACAAATGGCTCAGCGAATATTCAGAATTATTCGCTGAGCCATTTCCTATTTTCTCAATTGTGGATTCGCTGATAACTTACGCTATTAGTCATCAAATTTTACTGCGAATCGTTCCTCAAACTGGACTTTCAACTCATCTCTAAACTTTGGATGCGCAATATTTATCAAGTTCTTAGCTCTTTGCCTAATTGACACTCCTTTCATAGGCGCAATCCCATACTCCGTTACGACATAATCTACGTCGTTTCTAGATGTAGTAATTGCAGCACCATGATCCAAAAATGGAACAATTTTAGAAATTTTTTCCTTAACAGTCGAAGGCATTGCCATGATAGATGCGCCACCTTTACTTGCGGATGCACCTCTTACAAAATCTACCTGTCCACCTACTCCGGAAATTTGCACCGTTCCAATGCTTTCGGAGGCTACTTGACCTGTGAAGTCAACTTGTACGCATGAATTGATCGCTTTCATATTTTCATTTTGTGAAATCACAAACGGGTTATTAACATAGTCTACAGGATGGAACTCCACATTAGGATTATGGTCGACGAAATCATATAGTTTGCGCGTTCCCATCATGAATGTAAGAATATATTTATCCTTATGTAGCGTTTTCTTCCTATTTGTAATAACTCCCGAATCAATCAGTTCCAACACCCCATCAGATATCATTTCTGAGTGAATTCCCAAATCTTTTTTATCCTTTAAGAATAGTAGCACTGCATCTGGAATTGCACCTATTCCCAACTGGATTGTATCTCCATCATTAACTAGTTTAGCACAATTTTCCCCAATAGCTTTTTCGACTTCGCTTATCGCTGGAGGTTGAAGTTCAATAATAGGAGTTTCATGCTCTACTACACAATCGATATCTGAAACATGAATCAAACTCCCTGGGCCAGTCCAAGGCATTTGAGGGTTTATCTGTGCAATTACTGTCTTTGCTTGTTTGACTGCTTCCTGAGTGTAGTCGACAGAAATACCAAGAGAGCAATATCCTTCTTCATTTGGAGGTGTTGTCATTACTATTGCAACATCTGGAGGCAATACTGTTCTTAATAATTTGGGCACTTCTGAAAAAAATGATGGAGTAAAATCGATAAGATTTTCTCTTGATGCATTTCGAGTCGATGGTCCTACAAAAAGAGCATTATGACGAAAATTTTCGACATATTCGGGCAAGCAATAATCAGCTTTTCCCATTCCAACTAGATGAAGAATTTCAACATTTTTATATTCTTTTGCATTTTTAACCATCGCTTCAACAATATGTGCAGGTCCTGCACATGCATGCCCGAGTACGACTCTATCTCCGGATTTAATTAATTTTACAGCTTCATCTGCTGTAGTCTTTACTTCTTCGTATTTAGTTTTCCAATTCACAGTTTTCTCCTTTTGTTTTTTTATAATCTTCCGCAGCCTTAATGCTATTATATCCATAAAATTTTACCATATACTCAGTTATGATTAAATTTAGATTTTGATCATTAAGCGATAACTCCTCTACATAGTCCTTATATATTTTCAAAGTATTCACAGAATACGTAGCAAGTTCACCTCGCAAATAAGTTTCATATGATGTATTATATAGCGAATCATCCGACGAATATATTTTCCTATTTCCACTCGCAAGATTTGGATAAAGACTTACGTACTCCTCCATACATTTGATGTGATATTTTACTATTATAGAAATTAAATTCTCACACTCATCAGAAATTGCAGGTAGAATTTTTTTTACATTTTCATAAGATTCGGGATCAGTAGATTTCATCATCCGAGCGTACTTCTCCTGCATCAAATTTCTACCATTAATTTTTGCTTCTACTAAATCATGCAAATAACTCTGGCGCATTTCCTCTCGCCAACTGAGGAGTTGGCTTTGGCGCATTATTTGAAAAGACTCGTAATCTTGCTGGCAAGATGCTTTGCCCCCGATATTGTTTAGCCCCGAGAACAAGTCCCATTCTATTGGTATAATTTTTTCTATCATAATCACCTTTTAATCCTGCATATATAAATCAAAAACTACTTTAGATATGGCACGTGATTCCACAAAAAATCATCGCGCTTGTCTGTAAAATTTTGATTTTTCAATTCAATTAATATTCTTTCGCATATTTTTTCTACTATATCAACAGTATTTTCATCACTGTAGTTAGATGCAAGCAAGTCAAGAATGTGTTGCTTCACATCTTGCAAGATGCAAAGATCATCAAGCCCTCTTAACTTCCATTTGTAAAAAGGAACGTACTTTCTATTTAGTATATATAGCATATTTAATGCTGATTCTATAAACTGATTCAAACAAATTTTAGCACAATAGTAATCTTTTCTCTTAATAGCGCGAATCATATTATACTGACCGGCTTGTGACATCAATGCTAATTCCCTTGATAGTTTTACTAATCTGACTTCATGAGGATAATATGATAATGCTGATCGTATCCTCGAAAATTCGCCACATGGGTCGAAAAACACTCTCCCATTAGTAACAGTAGCAAGCATATTTTCATTAATAGCGAGCCAGATTTTTTTTTCAGTAGGGATATCGGCTATCCCTATTATCGACTTGTAAAATGAACTGATATTTAAAACACCTATCCTATTTTGAGAGTTAGCCGTTGGCACACGTTTGGGATACCCTAAAAATTTATCAGGCAATTGGTCGTATGAAGATTGCAACTTTTTTCCATACTTGTCAAAATCATCATCATTAAGCCACATGCAAAAGGCCACACCGAAGTCGTGGTCCTGAGAGACTTCATCATCAAATCCGAAGCATTCTGATCCTTCTCCGACTAACCCTACACATATTCTATTTTTGAGATGAGCCCACTCATCGTCAATCATGTCTTTGCCATATGATTCATAATATTCTTGTGCAAGCTCAAGCCCCTTCATAATCAATCCTCATCCTATCGGCTACCTTTTTCGTATGGCTTGCCTACCGCTGCAGGGGCTCTTCCCTGTTTAGATGTAAACGCAAGGAGTACTAGTGTAGCAACGAAAGGAATCATCTTGTAAAATTCACTTGTAATCTGAAGATCTTGTAAAACAGGAATTACAGAATATGTCGCTGCAATCGTTTTCGTAATACCAAAAAAGAATGCTGCAAAACAAATTCTTATCGGTTTCCACTGCCCGAAAATCATTACTGCAAGTGCCAAGAATCCATATCCCGCGACAGTTGCGTTGAATTCAGACGATGTGGGGATAATGAACACGAGACCACCTATACCCGCAAGCACACCTGAAATGAAAACTCCCGCATATCTGATTTTATACACATTTATTCCAACTGAATCCGCAGCTTGTGGATTTTCACCACATGCTCTTAGTCTAAGACCAAACTTAGTCTTGTAAAGTACAAATGCGGAAATAATCAATATTACTATTCCTATCAATGTAGTTAGATATGCATTTTCAAAAAATAATCCTCCTATGATAGGAATGTCACTCAAAACAGGAATATGATCTATTCTGAAAGTATTATCGAATTGAACCTGTTGTACCCCTGTCTCCTGGACCGATCTGGCAAAATATATTACAAATGCGGGTGCTAGTATATTAATAGCTGTTCCGCCAATTACCTGATCTGCGTTCATATTAATTGCAGAAAAAGCAATTAGAAGTGAAACTAATCCGCCAATTAATCCTGCGATAAGTATGGCTAACAGAAGTAATCCCTGACCACTCATTGCTTCGCCGACTCTATTGATGAAGAAAATCGAAGCAAAAGCGCCAAAAATCATAGTTCCCTCTAGAGATATATTAGTTACTCCACCTCTTTCGGAAAACATTCCGCCCAATGCTACGATAAGCAGCGGGATTGAAAAGAACATCGTTTGTTGTACGAGAAACTCTACTGTATTCATACTGAATTCCCCCTTTTCTTTGGATTACCTGCCATTCTATTACTAATTAGCTTGTCAATTCTTTTGCCAAAGTATTGTCTAAATAAAAGTGAGAAGGCACTGAAATATATTATACATGCTATCATTATATCTATGAGTTCAGGCATGTATCCTATCATTTGAAGGTAACTTCCTCCTTGTGTAAGATACGCAACAAAGAGTGCTGAAAAAATAATTCCAATAGGATGAGACAATCCAAGAAGCGCAACAGGAATACCATTGAAACCTTCAGCTGCAAGTTCCTCGATTATTTGCATATTTCGTCCACCTTCTCCAGTGAGATATACAAGTGCTCCACCTATTCCAGCAAGCATTCCCGCGATAGCCATCGCAAGCACGATATTTCTTTTGGCGTTGATACCTGCATATTTACTAGCTTGCGGATTGTGACCACAGGCTTTAAGTTCATATCCAAAAGTAGTCTTGTTGATTACTATATGTACTATTATTGCTAATATAATTGAAATCACAACACCTATACTAACGGCAGAGGAATCCGTAAAATTCCCTATTGTAGTCGAAAAAATCACATCAAGACCAGCCTTAGGCAAAGTAGCCGTATCGGCAATATCGGCTGACACGTGCATTTCTGCATTGTATGCTCTAGTTCTTACGAGATACAATCCCAAGTACATACCGATGTAATTCATCATAATAGAAGCGATAACTTCATGAACATTGCAATAAGCTTTGAGCAACCCAGGAATTAATCCCCACACAAATCCAGCAACAGCTGCCATTATTATAGCGAATATCCAGTGAAATGGTGATGCCATTTCCATATTGACACCTATAAGAATTGCTACAGCTCCGCCTACAGTAAATTGTCCGGAAGCTCCGATATTAAACAACCCCGTCTTAAATGCAAACCCTACCGAAAGACCTGTCATAATAAGTGGAGTTGCAAGATACAATACTTGTCCAACACCTTTGGCTCCACCCGTAAATCCACCTGCAAAAATTCGTAGTAGTCCTTCAAAGGCCCTAGATGGATCGGTAATTAACAAAATAACAAATCCAAACGCAATTCCGATCAATATCGAGATAATTGAGGCTATTATACTGCTCACCGCATCACTATTAATAGAAAGGCTTTTCATTTTCATTATGCTCCAACCCTCCTTTCATCTCTTTTTGCACCTGCCATATATAGTCCGAGCTCCTCTATAGCTGTGTTATTTGGATCTAATTCCGCTACGATTTCTCCTTCATACATGACAAGAATTCTATCGCTGAGGTTAAAAACCTCATCAAGTTCGAAAGAAACTAAAAGTATAGCTTTTCCTTCATTCCTTTGCTTCACGAGTTGTTTGTGAATATATTCAATTGCACCTACATCTAATCCTCTAGTTGGCTGAATTGCCATTAGAATTTGTGCGTTTTCCTCTATTTCTCTGGCTATAATCGCTTTTTGTTGATTACCACCAGACATACTTTCTACAATAGTTTTGCTACCTTTTGCACTACGTATGTCGTAAGATTCAATAAGAGTGTCTGCATATTCAGTAATTTTATCAAACTTAATAAACCCCATTTTTTCATATTCGTTGCTATGGTAACTTTTTAAAATCAAGTTTTGCTCTAATAAATACTGCAATACAAGTCCATCTTTTTGTCTATCCGCAGGGATATGTCCAACACCAGCCATGTTTTTCTTTCTTATCGATAAGTTTG
The DNA here is from genome assembly GCA_964370025.1 of uncultured Oscillospiraceae bacterium. GTDB lineage: Bacteria > Bacillota > Clostridia > Peptostreptococcales > Anaerovoracaceae > CAYJGJ01. The sequence goes on along the minus strand of CAYJGJ010000018.1, from coordinate 19,680 downwards.
TAATATCCTCATCTTTTAGATAAACTTTTCCAGCAGACAAAGGCCCCATACCGGTCAAAGCATATATCAATTCAAATTGACCATTTCCATCTATTCCTGCAATTGAAACAATTTCTCCAGCTTTAACATCAAAACTAACATCGTTAACTTTTTGTTTTCCGGTGAGGGTGTCTTTAACTGACACTCCATCTACTTGCAATACTACTTCTCCCGCAGTTGATTCTGTCTTTGTTACAGCCAAATCAACTTTACGCCCAACCATCTTTTCAGACAACTCTTCCTTAGACGATGTTGAGACATCTACAGTGTCAATATATTTCCCTTTACGCAAGATTGTGCATCTATCCGCAACAGCTTTTATTTCATTCAACTTGTGTGTAATAAAGAGTATAGACTTCCCTTCGTCTACCAGGCTCCTCATAATTTTCATCAGTTCTTCTATTTCCTGAGGTGTCAATACGGCAGTAGGCTCATCTAAAATCAAAATCTCATTATCTCTGAAAAGCATCTTCAATATTTCCACGCGCTGTTGCATACCGACTGAGATATCTTCTACTAGTGCATCGGGGTCAATTTGAAGACCATATTTGTCGGATAGCTCCATTATTTTTTTTCGTGCATTATCCATTTGCAAAATAGCAGACTTAGTTTCTTCAACACCTAGTATAATATTTTGTAAAACTGTAAAATTCTTTACTAGCTTAAAATGTTGATGAACCATTCCAATACCAAGGTCGTTAGCGTCGTTAGGATTCTTGATGTTAACGATTTTCCCATCCTTTTTGATAACACCTTTTTCGGGTTTATACATTCCAAAAAGCACGCTCATTAAAGTAGATTTTCCAGCTCCATTTTCTCCAAGCAATGCGTGGATTTCATTTTTTTTGAGCTTAAGCGTAACATTTTCGTTTGCGATAATCCCAGGGAATTCTTTTGTGATGTCAATCATTTCGATTATATAATTTTCTTCACTCATACTCTCTCCTACTGTTATTAAAGCTACTGACTATTTACCATTACGTCGAATACTATGCATCTTTATAATGGGATGATATATATTTTCTATTTTTTATAAATCATATCTATATAAGTTTCTATATCGAATTCGTCTAGAGTACTTTCTTTTTTCAAATAAAGTGGGTGGTGTGGGTGTCCATCTTTAGAAATCGTCCCAACCTTATGCCATACAGCTTTCGTCTCTCTCGCAATTTCAATAAAGTCTTTCAAGCAATCTCTTAAATACAATCGTTTAGCAATTATCGTCCCCCACGCTGCCCAAATATGATTTTGAGGACCACATGAATTTGAACGAGCTTCCGACGTGTTTTTACTCATCAATATTTCTTGAAATACATGTAAATTTCTCAGATGCATCTCTCCATCTATTTCCATTGGCAGCTCATTTGGGTTTGTGGCACGAAGCGGATATATATTGAACATTACAAAACTATCAAATCCAAAACTACTCGCAAAGCGCTCTACATTTTTCAATGTAGGATCTAAGTTATGAGGAGACGCTGTGCTCGGATTTACTCCAATGCAAAAAAGTGGATTGTTTCCCTTAGTTCCTAGTACAAATCTATTTGACTTATCAGGTGTTTGCACATAAAGCCATTTTTCCTCATCGTAAGAATAGTCTCTTACTTTTCGTAACGTCTCTAAACTCATATATTAATCGCCATTTATTTTTAATCACTCATATTAGTGTGCATTTTGAATAACTTACCGCGCTATTAGATGTATTCTTTGTTTAAGTGAAAGCGAAATTTATCTAGGCAAAAGTTTCTATAATATATATCGCATAGATATTTAAAATTCCGCAGATTTTGGAGTTCTTGGAAAAGGCTGAACATCACGGATATTAGATATTCCCGTAATATACATTAGCATTCTTTCGAATCCTAATCCGTAACCAGCATGTTTCACACCACCATATTTACGAAGATCCATATACCACCAATAATCCTTTGCATCTAGTCCCATTTCTTCCATACGATTATTCAATACATCAAATCTCTCTTCTCTTTGGCTTCCTCCAATTATCTCTCCTACACCCGGGACAAGTAGATCGAATGCTGCAACAGTCTTTTTATCATCATTAGTTCTCATATAAAATGCTTTTATATCTTTAGGATAGTCCGTGACAAAAAGAGGTTTTTTGTAATGCTCTTCTGTCAAATATCTCTCATGCTCGGTCTGTAAGTCTACTCCCCATTCGACAGGATATTGAAAATCTTTTTTTGACTTCAATAGTATATCTATAGCCTCTGTATAGGTAACTTTAGCGAAGTCCGCAGCTACGATAGCTTTCAATCTTTCTATAAGTCCCTTATCTACAAAACTATTGAAGAAGTCCATTTCTTCAGGAGCGTGTTCAAGCACATAGTTAATAATGTACTTTATCATATCCTCTGCAAGCTCCATATCATCGTTCAAGTCGGCAAAAGCTATTTCCGGTTCTATCATCCAAAACTCTGATGCATGCCTTGTAGTATTAGAGTTTTCCGCCCTAAATGTAGGTCCGAATGTGTATACATTGCGAAATGCCATAGCAAATACTTCGGCTTCTAACTGTCCACTCACCGTTAAGCTAGTTTCCTTTCCAAAGAAATCTTGCTTGTAATCAATTTTTTCATTATCCTCCATGGGAGGGTTGAGCATATCTAAAGTTGTAACTCTAAACATTTCTCCGGCCCCTTCACAATCGCTTCCGGTAATTATTGGTGTATGTACATATACAAAATGTGAATCCTGAAAGAACTTATGGATAGCATATGCCATAATAGAGCGCACTCTAAACGCAGCACTAAATGTATTACTTCTTGGTCTAAGATGTGCAATTTCACGCATAAACTCCATCGTATGTCTTTTGTTTTGCAGTGGGTAATCACTATCCGAAGTTGCCTCAACTACGATCTCTTGCGCTTTAATTTCAAACTTCTGTTTTGCATCAGGCGTTAAAACTAGTGTTCCAACAACTTTAACTGCGGCGTAAATAGTTAGCTTCGATATTTCATCAAAATTGGAAATAAAATCTGGCTCGTATACTACTTGTACTGATTGAAAAAATGTTCCATCATTAATATCGAGAAATCCAAATTTGTTCGAACTTCTGTTGTTTTTTATCCATCCATTTACTACGATTTGCTTACCGTCAAATTCCAAATAATCCTTATATAATTGCCTTATCTGAATATCTTTCATTTAATAGCCTTTCCGATTCATATATTTTCAAAATTAATATAACTGATTTATGCACAATAATCTGCGAAGCAACAATAGTCACCCGCAGATTATTAAATATTTTATTCAATGGGTTTCATCGTCGGAAATAGGATAATATCTCTTATTGTAGAAGAATCTGTAATAAGCATTATTACTCTGTCTATTCCGATTCCGAGTCCCCCCGTAGGAGGCAGCCCGACTTCCAATGCATTTACAAAATCCATATCCATTGGATGAGCTTCATCGTCTTCACCTGAATCTAACTGAGCTTGTTGCTCTGTAAATCTTTCAAGTTGATCGATAGGATCATTAAGCTCAGAAAACGCATTCGCGATTTCCCATCCATTTATGTATGCCTCAAATCTTCTCGTTATACGTGGATCATTAGGATCTCTTTTTGATAGTGGAGAAATTTCAACTGGATGCCCTATAACGAATACAGGTCCATCAAGGAAGCCTTTCTTCTCTTCACAATACATTTCAAATAGTTCCGCTATGATTTTTCCTCTAGTCCATTTAGCGGCATCCTCTTTGTCGATTCCAAGTTTTATACCTGCTGCTCGCGCATCTTCGTCCGTGTCTATTTTTCTAAAGTCCACTCCAGCTACTTCCGCAACCGCATCGGTCATATCTATCTTACGCCACGGAGGAGTTACATCAAAGGTTTTACCTTGATAAGTAATGATGGGAGTTCCATTGATTTCCATAGCAGCCTTGTATACTACTTGTTCGGTTACATCAAGCACATCTTCCATGTTTCCGTAAGCCATGTAACATTCCATGCTAGTAAATTCCGGATTATGGTTTTTGTCCATACCCTCATTTCTAAACATTTTACCCATTTCATATACTCTATCTAACCCACCAACGATTAGTCTTTTTAAGAATAGTTCATTAGAAATTCTAAGTTTCATCTCTATATCAAGCGTATTATGATGCGTTGAAAAAGGTCGTGCATTCGCTCCACCAGCGATGGTTGTCAATATAGGGGTATCAACTTCCAAAAACTGGTAGTCGTTTTCTAGCGTTCTACGCACTGAATTGATTATCTTAGATCTTTTGATAAAAGTATCCTTTACTTCCGGGTTAACAATAAGATCAACATATCTCTGACGATATCTGATATCTGTATCTTTAAGTCCGTGGAATTTGTTCGGAAGCACTTGAAGTGACTTAGAAAGAAGTACAAGCTTGGATACTTTAATAGAAATTTCTCCATGTTTGGTTTTAAAAACCGTGCCCTCTATTCCAAGTATATCTCCGATGTCGTATGTTTGGAAGAAATCGTACTCCTCATCACCTATAACATCTTTTCTCACATAGCACTGTATGCGGCCTTGTTTATCTTGTATGTCGATAAAAGATGCTTTGCCCATATGCCTAAAAGCCATGAGCCTACCAGCAACTGAAACTCCAACCTCTTCCATCTCTTCGAAATTTTCTTTAATATCTGTAGCATAAGCTGTTACGTTCCAACTTTCTTCTAAAAATGGATTTCGTCCTGCATCTTGCAAGGCCTTCAATTTTTCTCGTCTAATTTGACTCTGTTCACTAATTTTTTCTTGCGTTAATTCCTCTTCAACATTAACATCAAGATTTTCATTTTCTTTGCTCATTATTAGCTCCCAACTCCCCTAAAGCGTACTATTATTTATTTTTTGATGTCGATTATCTCAAAAGCCACCGGTCCATCCGGAACAACAATCTCAATTTTATCCCCTATTTTTTTACCCATGAGAGCCTTTCCTACGATAGAATCATTAGAGATTCTTCCTTGTAAAGGATCGGATTCCGCACTTCCCACAAGTTGAAAGTCTGAACTTTCTTTAGACTTCAAATTTTTAACCTTTACATGTAGTCCAACATTTACAACATCATCGTTTATCTCATTTTCATTTATAACTTTCGCTTTTCTAAGCGTGTTTTCGATTTTGCTAATGCGAATTTCCATTTCGGCTTGTTCATCTTTTGCTGCATCATATTCAGCATTTTCGGACAAGTCACCATATGCCATCGCTTCCTTTAGTCTTGCAGCGACTTCTAACCTACGAACAGATGTCAGCTCCTCTAATTCTTCGGTTAATTGTGCATGACCTTCTTTCGTCAGTAATATCTCATCTCCCATTTATCTATTTGCTCCTTTCAAAGAACTATTTATTAATGTGGTATTATATAGTATTTACAAGCATTTGTCAATATAAGCATTGTTGAAATCTTACGAATTTCCATAGTTACTATTCGCGAATTCAAGACATATTTATAATGTTTGCCTTCATGCTTTTAGCGCATATTTGTGAAAATCTCTCCCATATTTTTCTGCAGAGTTATATAGTTTACGCTCAGACTTCTTCTTTTTCAATTACATTATTTTCATTATCTACTACATCAAGCAACTGCTTGTTTTTTAGTCTCTTTATCGCCCACAACCTAAATAGTGTATATGCCACCGAAGAAAGCGGAATAAACGTCAACATTCCAACTACTCCCATAAGACTAGCTCCTACAGAAATTGCTACGAGTACCCATATTGATGGAAGTCCTACAGAATTCCCTACCACTACTGGATATATGAGATTTCCTTCGATTTGCTGAAGCACCAAGAATATCACAACAAATATAAGTGCTTGAATCGGATTAACCATCAAAATCAAGAACGCACCAATTATGCAACCAATGAATCCTCCAACAATAGGAATAAGTGCGGTTATTCCTAGCAACATACTTATTAGCAGTGCATACGGGAACTTAAATATCGACAATACTATAAAAAACATTACACCAAATATTGTCGCTTCCATGCATTGACCAGATAGAAAATTTGCAAATGTTTCAGATGTCAGATTTAAAACATCCAGTATTTTCTTTGCGAATTTCTTCGGAAAAATCGCATATAGTGCCAGCTTCATTTGCCTTCCTAAGCTCTCTTTTTTCATCAACACATAAATAGAAAAAATGAATCCTATAACAAATGAGATGACTCCTGACACAATAGAAGAGATAATTCCGACTCCCGAATTAAGTATTCCAGTCGCGATTCCATTTAGTGCACTAATCAATGACGCTTCTATAGAATCATAATTGATATCTAGCTCCATTAATTGTAAACCGAGAGATGTTATTCCGTCACGATTTTGCTCATAAAACTTCTCTAGACTATCTAATGCCGTCGGAATTTGTGATACAATTATTTCGATCGTATTGATAATCTCAGGAATTATTACATATAAAAATAAGTAAATTCCTCCTAAAAGCAATATGAGTACGATAAAATACGATATCGGCCTATGTAATTTCTTTAATTTCTGCGTTTTTCCAAAGAGCATTCTCTCTAACCATCTCATTGGCACATTCAAGATAAAAGCTATTGCAAATCCCATTACAAACGGTGAAAATACTCCATAAATATATGAAACAACATCAAGTAGTAGCTCGTAATTTTGTAATGCCCACCAAAAAGAGATTCCAATGATTATCAATAATAATGGTTGTAAAAAGCTATTCTTTTTTAAATTCATACTTCTTCCTTTCCTTTATTTCCGACTCAAGTGCTTAAGTCCATACTGGACTTCAACGTTTACACTATCTTCAATAGGATTTCCATCCTCATCGATTGCACCGAGAGCTTTTTTAGTCACGAATGTATACATTTCTTCAGCACGCTCATCCTCATTTTGTTCAAACTGACTTTTTTTCATAAATATATCTATCTTAGAATTAAAGGCAGCTTCTGAGACGAATCGAATATTAATCGAAGTTAGAGTTTTATCGAGCACATCAGGGATATAATTGTAAAGTATATCATGATAGTTCGTATTATTCATATGATAATTGAGATCTATATCCATAGGCATAACGATCCGTTCACCGACTTTCTTCAAATCAGAATCTTTATCGACTCGGAAACGTTCTTTCAACGAAAGAGAAGGTTCCTCGTATATGTTATAGTTAGACAAATCGATATCTTTTGTCTTGTAGATTTTTTCTGTCTTAGGACTAACTACCGCCCATGTGGCAACAGCTCTTGCTACAATCTTTTCTCCTTGCCTAATGCAGTATGAACGATGTGTAGATGCTGCCTTTAACTTGCTTATCCAAGTATCAATTTCAAACTCTTCGTATTTTCCCATTTGCTCAAATATTTCAATGCTAAATCTCGTCGTTACGAATGCCTGGTCGTTAGCTACAAACTCTTCATACGTGGGTCTACAGTGAATCATATTGTAGTCGCCTGCCTCATTCAAATAACGAACCAAAGAAGACGGCTTTACTATATTATTGACATCTATATCAGCAAGATGTACTTTTGACTTCATTGTAAATTTCATATTTTTGCGTATTCCTTTCATATTCAATGCGTAAATATTCCCATCGCTTTATTTGCAACTTAATCCACGAGAGTATTCATCCATTTTTTTCTATAAAATCTCGGCAAGCACAATAGCACCTTGATTATCATTACAGACTCTACTGCTATCATTGCGGCAGCCAAATCTAATTTTAAAATAACTACAGTCACATATGCTACGATTACTTGTATTATCGTATTAAAAACTATCTCTAAGACCATTGCGTATTTTGTATCTCCGCCTGCACGAAATATTCCCACTGTAAATAAATATGAAAACATCTTAGGAACAACCGAAAGTGACATTATTCGTAGGCATACTAACAATAGCTCTTTTGTAGGCACATCAAAGTTATAAAATGCCGTAATTGGATTGCTTATTATGAGTAAAAAACTCACTACAAAAAAAAGCAGTATCACGGAAAGTTTTAAAGCCTTATTTGCATAATAAAAGGCCTCTTCTTTTTCTCCTCGACCTAAGCTGTAACCAATGATCATCGCACCCGCATTGCCGACACCAAAAAATACGGACTGCAGCATTTCGGTAAGGACACGCGTTGCTTGCACTACTGCTAGCGCTGATGTTCCAATTTGACCAAATATCGCAAATGTCAGCGTTACAGACAGGGACCAAACTATTTCTGTAAACACCACAGGGAGAGAAATTTTAAGTATTTTGAAAAGTAACGCTCTCGAAAATCCAAAAAGATGCCTAACTGGTACATTATAATAATGATTTTTACTCTTGTAAATATATAATAGAAGCATGAGGAGTTCGAAAATTCTAGCAATCAGTGTGGCAACCGCTGCACCTGATACCCCCATTGCAGGTATATTATCCGTTCCAAAAATCAAAACGTAATTCAAGATGACGTTGATACATAAGGCAACCGCATTAATTGTTGTAACCATTTTCATCTTTTGTATTACTCTTGAACTATAGCTGATTACAAACGAAATACCCGCAAAAAAGAAGGAAAAAGATGCTATATATAAATAGTCAACTCCATGGTTGATAACTTCTACTTCATCTGAAAATAAACCCATTATCTGTGGAGCTAATGTCAAAGAGATTGCTATAGTTACAAAAGATAAAATTACAGCAGCAACGAGGTTAATTCCAACTACTTTTCTAACTCCATCATCGTTGCCTATGCCAAAGAATTGTGCTGCGATTACGGAACCACCACTAAAAAGACCAAAGAGCAACACAGTGTACAAAAAATACACTTGGTTCGCAACGCCTACTCCCGCTAACTCCTCTTCCCCAAGGGCACCTATCATCATCGTATCAATAAGATTTAGTCCCATTACAAGTAAGTTTTGAATTACCACAGGTATGCCTATTACTACGATTTTACTGTAAAAATATTTATCATCGCCTATTTTTTTTGTCATTAATTATTGCTCCACTCCTAACATTCTATGTTTTTGCGAACACTCTCATTCCACATTCTTCTACACCAAACGTAATTGGTAATCTCTCGCCTTTTTCTCCATCCATGTCTGTAGCCAAATTTTCATCAGCCTCTATCAGCATATAGTCTACCGTCTTGTAAATTATATGCTTGCTGTCAAGGTGGTTTCCTGCAAGTATTCTAAAGAATATGTTTGGTAACTCTATCAAAGGCATCTTTTTGAAAATTATGACATCGAGCAGCCCATCGTTTATTTGCGATTTTTTGGAAAGATTCCTAAATCCGCCTGCAGATTGTCCATTCATTACTATCATAAAAAGAATATCTTCTTCTATTATCTCATCTTTGAATGTTATCTTAGTATGAGTAGGTTTGAGAGTCGGTATTTCCGCTACTCCGTTGATATAGTACGCCAAAACTCCGATTGTTTCCTTTAAGACAGGATCGGTTTTTTGGCTCGCATCGACTATTGGACCAAGTGCCGTCACATTTACAAAATATTTCCCGTTTGCAATTCCTACATCTGCGCGAGTAATTCTATCTCCAAGGGCAATGTCGATCATTTCGCTCACAGAATTGGATATTCCAAAATTATATGCAAAATCGTTGGCTGTACCTATAGGAAAAATTGCAATTGGAAGATCAATATTATGTTTTTTCATCCGTGTAACACAAATGTTAATAGTACCATCTCCACCTGCTACTATTATTTGCCTATACTCATCTTTGTAAGTTTCTTGGTTAATTACTGTATCGAAAAACACATCCAATCTATCACCGTTTGCTGCCCTAATCGGAATGATTTGCAACCCGTGCTCTTGAAAACGCTCTACTATATAGTCTAAATTATTTTTAAATGTGCCTTTTCCTGAATAAGGATTATAAAAGAGGATTACTTTGTTTGCCTTTTCGTTTAACTCCAAATATTCCATTTCTTCTCCTATTCTATGAGTGTATTAAAAAGGCCAGATCTACTATGTAGTGTGTCCCCGGCCCTTTGTATGTTTAAAATAACTTATTGAGATTCTAAATTATCCAGTTGCTCTGCGATTTTCGATAACAAGTTTTCATACTTGGTCTGCTTCGCTCTTTCTTCATCTATTAACTTTGGAGGGGCTTTTGATGTAAATCCCTCATTAGAAAGTTTACCTTTTACTCTTGCAATTTCGGACTCACACTTCTTCTTTTCTTTTTGCAATCTTTGGATTTCTGCATCGACGTCTATTAGATCACTTTGTGGCACGAAAATCTGCACATCATCTATGATCACGCTGATAGCATCTTTAGTCGCCTCATTCTTGGCAGATATATACTTCACATCACTTACATTGGCTAATCTTTCGATGTGTTTTTGCATTTGGTTGATCATTTTAGTTTTGCCTTCGGTAGCAAGCACTTCTATCTTTATTTTTTTCGAAGGTTCCGCGCCTACTTCCGTCCTAATATTTCTGATAGCTTTGATGACATTTTTAGCCTCCTCTACTAGTGCCATTTCACTTGTAAAGACTTTTTTATCATCAAATGTAGGCCAACTCGCCCGTATTAGATATGTTGATTGTGTTTTTTCTTCGTTTTGGAGGACACTATTAATCACACCACTTTTTGCAATTTGCGGCAAATAGCTCCATATTTCTTCGGTGATAAATGGCATAAACGGATGCAGTAAAGCTAATATGTCTTTTAACACTGTAAGTAACACATATCGAACTGTCGCCTTATCTTCCTCATCTTCCGACCAGAGCCTCGTTTTTACTAACTCTATATACCAGTCACAATACTCATCCCGTATCAATTCATATATGCGTTGCCCCGCCAAAGAAATTTCAAACTTATCAAGCGAATCTGTCATATATTTTGCACTCTCGTTTACAGTCGATATAATCCACTTGTCTTCATCTTTAAGTGCTATTCCTTGCAGCATTTCTTCTTCATCTTGCAGATTCATTATTACAAATCTTGAGGCATTCCACAACTTATTAGCAAAATTACGAGAGCTTTCAATCTTATCGGTAGAATATCGCGTGTCTCCCCCCGAACTTATTCCAGTCATAAGCATGAACCTCAGAGCATCCGCACCATATTCAGATATGACATCTAGCGGATCAATTCCATTTCCGAGTGATTTGCTCATTTTACGTCCTTCTGAGTCTCGAACTAATCCATGCACAAATACGTGTTCAAATGGAAGTTCTCCCATCGCTTCATACGAGGAAAACACCATTCTAATGACCCAAAAGAAAATAATATCATACCCTGTCACTAGCACATTAGTCGGGAAAAAATAATCGAGCTCAGGAGTTTTTTCGGGCCATCCCAAAGTTGAAAAAGGCCACAATGCAGATGAGAACCATGTGTCCAATACATCTTCATCTTGAAAAACATTGCTACTTCCACAAGTATCACATTTTTTCACTTCCGAATCACTTACAGTGATTGATTTACAATCCGCGCAATGCCATGCTGGAATTCTATGCCCCCACCATAGTTGACGAGAAATACACCAATCTCTTATTTCATATAACCAATTGAGGTATATTTTTTTAAATCTCGACGGTACTAGATTAAGTTCGTCTTCTTCAGCAGCCTTTATAGCAGGCTTTGCCAATTCTTCCATAGCAACAAACCATTGTTCTGAAAGCGTCGGCTCTATTACAGTACCACACCTATAGCACTCACCTATTGGGATTACCTTTTCTTCAGTCTTTACTAATAAACCACTTTCATCCAAATCTTTTACATACACTTTGCGACATTCATATCTGTCCATTCCTGCATATTTGCCAGCTTTTTCATTCATCGTCGCATCATTATTCATGCATACGATAGAATCGAGTGACGCACGTTTTCCAACTTCAAAATCGTTAGGGTCATGAGCAGGCGTAATTTTAACAGCGCCCGTTCCTTTTTCTGGGTCGGGATATAAGTCGATAATGATTGGGATTATCCGATCAGTCAGCGGAACTCTTACCATTTTCCCTACGAGAGGAGTGTATCGATTGTCTTCTGGATGAACGGCAATTGCAACATCCGCAAAAATGGTCTCTGGGCGACTCGTAGCGACTACGATTTCACTCGCATCTTGATTGTTTGAATCCGCGTCTACTACCTCGTATTTTACATACCAGTATTTACTATTTCTATCTTCATGTTCTACTTCGGCATCTGAAAGCGATGTTCCGCAATTTGGGCACCAATTCACAAGCCTATTACCTCTATATATGTATCCTTTTTCATACAAGCTTACGAAAAAATGGGTTACTGCTTTGCTACAACCTTCATCCATAGTAAAACGTTCTTTGGACCAGTCACAAGAATTACCGAGTTTTCTAAACTGTTGGGTAATTATGCTTCCATATTCTTCTTTCCATTCCCATGCTTTTGCCAAAAAACCTTCTCTGCCTAAGTCTTCTTTTTCGATGCCTTCTTCACGCAACTTGTTTACAACTTTAACCTCTGTTGCAATACTTGCATGGTCACTACCTGGCAGCCACAGTGCATTAAATCCTTGTAACCTTTTCCATCTTATTAGCACATCTTGCAACGTGTGATCCATCGCATGTCCCATATGGAGTTGTCCTGTTATATTAGGAGGTGGCATAACAATAGTGTAGGGCGTTTTCGACTTGTCGACATTTGCCTCGAACATCCCGCCCTTTTCCCACATCTCGTAAATTCTATTTTCAAACGACTTAGGGTCGTATGTAGTTGCTAAATTTTTATTCATATACTTTTCTCCGCTTCTTTATTTTTAAAAAGGAGCAAAGCAACTTCGATTATTGCAATACTCTTTTTTTCTTAGATAGATGTCATGAGATCTTAAATCCAATTTATTAGACTTATATTGTGATCGCATTTATGTCTACAATATACAGATATCTACTGCTTGAATACTTTAATATTTTGCGCTATATACTCTATTCCCGAATACACCGTCATGATTAATGATGACCACAAAAAGATTGCTGCTGCTGCGTTTATGATGCTTGAGACCCCCTCAATATCCACTGTAATCGGTTGCATCAGAAGAAGTGGGACTGCGATCATTTGCAATATCGTCTTGATTTTTCCACTAGTTCCTGCTGCTATTACTATACCACCTGACGCTGCAACAGTCCTCATACCACTTACGGCAAATTCTCTCGAAAGTATCACTATCAACATCCATGCAGGAATCGTCGCATCTTCCACCATTAGGCAAAAAGCCGCATACACTAGAACCTTGTCAGCCAAAGGATCCATTATCTTTCCAAAATTGGACACAAGATTATACTTTCTTGCGATCATCCCATCTAACCAATCTGTAACTGATGCAAGTAAAAATATTATAAAAGCCCATAGAAATTCACCGTACACGTATAGCACCACGAAAAAAGGAACAGCTATTACTCTAGCGACGGTTAATTTGTTAGGTAAATTCATTGTTTTTGACACTCCTCTAATTAACTATTTGACTATTGATAACAAAACAAGTATAGCAAAATTCCTTTATTTAATCAAGCGCGAAATTGCCTAAAGAATTATTTCCAATTCAAGAAGAAACGCAACTATTTGAATAATAAAAATGAGTACAACTACTCCTCAAGTGCAACTAGCAAATTTGATTACTAATATATCTTTATTTTTTCTGAGATTCAATGTATAATAATGTTAGATAAAAGTAAAATATGGCAGATTCGCTAGATATAATTTATAGGAAAAAAACAATCCAAACGAAAATATCCACTCTGCCAGTGGATCCAATATTGATTTATAGAAAGTTGTGATAGTATGAAAATTCAATTTACAAAAGAAGCATTCGACAAATATCAAGAAGAAAAAGAAGCTGGAAACAAATATGCGCTCTATCTCATCAAGCGTGGATGTTGTAGTTATGCAATAACATTCGACGAACTATTCACTTCGCCCGAAACAAAATTGATGGACATCCACTTGCCTGAAACTGATGCGAATGGAAACGTAAAATATCTTCCATCTGGAAATATGGTGCCAGTGGCAAATGAAGTCGCAGAGTTTACAAGAAGTGCACTGATAGACTATAAAACATCAGGATTTAAGAAAACATTCAAAGTATATCCTAACCAGATTATTGACTGATGCAATTACTCTCCTACATCAAATTCACTTGCAGTAATTACTTTGCTTTCAGCAACTCGCATAGGCTCTGACATCATAATTTTCCTCCAGATTTTATTGTTTCACAAATTCAGCAATTTCATCAATAACTTCTTCGGATACGGTTCCTTTTATTTGATAGTCACTAATATCTTCCTTCCCATTAGTTTGCATCATCAAATGATTCAAATTATCGTAAAGCTTCAAAGTAGCACCTACTCTTCCTTCAAGGGTCTCTTCCCAAAACCTGTAATCAACATCCGCTGATACTTGAAAATCTGCGGTTCCCTGCAAGACTAAAATAGGTGTATCAATTTCATCAATATAATTCTCTCCAGCATATTCTTTGGCGGATTTTTGATATCCTGCGGGCAATCCCAACAATACCTGCTCATCTGAAATTTCGTTGAGATTATCACGAAGAATCTCTATGTCTGCCTCCACTTGCTCCATTTGGTCAATTATTTCCTTTGTAGTCTCATCATCGAAGTTACCATTTAATGCATCTTCTTCTATCGCCTTATTTTGGTCGTATGATATTTCATAAAGTGGCCTTAATGATCCCGCCATAGCAATGATTCCATATATATTCTCATTAGAATATGCGAAATATGGGGTCAATCCTGCACTAAGAGAATGCCCCAAAACAAAAATTCTAGATGTATCAACTCTCGTTTCATTTGACAACAATTCTAGCGCAAATTCTACATCTTGCAAAACTTCTTCTTCGAGTGTAACTTCGCTTCCTAATTCTGATGCTAACTCGGGATACGTGAAAAATCGCTTGTCATATCGTAGTGTTGCGATCCCTTGCTCCGCTAAGCCATGTGCAATATCTTGAAATGGTGAGTTAGAAAAGATTGTTGAATTTTTGTCGGTTGCACCCGATCCGTGGACAAGCAATACTACTGGTGGATGTTCCACACCTTTTGGCAACGTCAGAATTCCATCAAGTGGATACTCTTCTCCTATCGTTACAGCGACTTCCTCGAAGGATTCGTTATTAATCAATTCTTTACTAATCGGAGAATAATTAAAAAATAACCCCGCAATTGTGCTATTAGTTTCATAAACCAATCGAATCGCAAATCCATTATTTTCATATTCTTCCACGATGGTAACAGCTAAATATCCATCAGAATACTCACTTTCAATTGAGTATTCGCCTATATGTTCGCCAAGCTCTGACGTAGATTCTTTCCACGTTTCTCGCAATGTTTCTACGTCTATTGCATTTTTCATATCCTCATTAAAAGTGTCCACGGTGCTTCCGAAACTACCATGCACCATATCATTAACTTGGAATCTTGCCAATTCTAAAACAGCGCTCTCATCATACTCAAATTCATGATTACTACAAGATGTTAAAGCAAAAAGAATGCTCACCACAAATAGGATTGCAATGATATTTTTCATTTTGAAACACTCCCTCTTTTAATCGATAAAATTAGTAAATAATTTGGCGATCTTCTTTGAACCTGTTATTCTAGACATAAAATCAACATAACCTTCTTTAGTGATTTGCTCGCCATAAACCATAGTTTCAAAGACTTCGCCTCTTTCAAGTGTTTTAAAAGGTGCGCTGGTAAAGCCATTTTTTAAATAAAACTTCTTCCGCTTATCTCTATCTTCAAAATTCGCTGCCTTCTCAGTCACTTCTTCAATATTCAGTATAATTCGTTTATCGGGGCTATTTTCTTTAATTAATTTCAAAACACTCGTACCATATCCTTCGCACCTTAATTCCGAAACAATTGCAAAGTAAACGACATATTCTGTATTTTCATCTGACATCACACATAACAATCCTACATATTTGTCATCGTCATACAGTGAATAAATATTACCCCTATTCTTTCGATCCATATATTTAAGAATAAAAATAGGAATTCGTTCGTTGGAGGGAAAAGCTTCCAGGTACAGTTTTTTAAATTCTTTTATAATAGATTTATCTTCTTTATATGATATTTGTCTTAACATTCTATCCTCTTTCATATTATTATAAGATATGGTATAATGTGTAAAGTAATTTTTTGGAGGTATAACGAATGAGTGCATTATCACAATTTGAGTTAAATATTTTGGACTTGATTGCTACTTTGCATAACCCAATTTTAGATATACTAATGCCATTAGTAACTTTATTAGGTGATCATGGAGTCCCTTCCATTTTGCTTGCACTCATACTCCTCATAATAAAGAAAACTCGCAAGGAAGGAGTATCATTAGGATTCGCGTTAATTAGTACTTTAATATCTTGTAATTTGGTATTAAAGCCATTAGGCGGTCGAATTCGCCCATATGATTTAGTCGAGGGCTTAGACATTTTAATCCCAACACTTTCAGATTTTTCTTTTCCATCCGGCCATACGACGGTTGCATTTGCTACAGCTATGGTTTTGTCACATTATCACAAATCACTCTCATGGATTTTTTGGATTCTTGCTACACTCATTGGATTTTCAAGACTATATTTATACGTTCACTTCCCAACGGATGTTCTGTTCGGCGTCATGTTAGGAATCGTTTGCGGACTAGTCGGAATAAAGCTATGTAATAGCATATATCCAAGATTAGATGCTAATTCCAAAACTGCTAATTAATTTCACCAAAGTATTTTTCTGCGAGTTCTACCGTTCTTTTTTTATCCATGGGATCTATGCCTTCAAGTGGACATTTCATTCCTAATGTAGCGTACTTGTTACTACCCATTATATGGTATGGAAGCAATTCAATTTTTTCTACGTTCTTAATATTTGTGGCATAATCTCTTAAGTGGCTAATATGCTCCTCACTATCCGTCAACCCAGGAACTACTACATGCCTAAGCCACAATTTCGTTCCATTTTTTTGTGCCTTAGCTAAGAACTTCAAGCTCTCGGATTGTTCTTTTAAAGTGATCTCTTTGTACGCTTGGGGCTCAAAATGCTTGATATCATATAATACCAAATCAACATTTTTCAATATCTCATCGTAATGGCCGACTCCACATCCAGAGGTATCTAGACACGTATTAATACCATTTTGCTTAAGCGCCTTTAATAGTTCAATCAAAAACTCCCACTGAAGCAACGGCTCTCCACCAGAAATTGTAACTCCACCATCTTCCTTATAGTATGCCTTAAATCGCAACACTTTATCTATGAGCTCGCCTACTGTCATCTCTTTCCCAGCATCTAGTGCCCATGTGTCGGGATTATGGCAGTATTTGCACCTCAAGTTGCACCCTTGAAAAAAAATCACGGATCTAATTCCCGGGCCATCTACAAGTCCCATGGATTCAATAGAGTGTATCTTTCCTTTCATTAGATTTCCTTTTCACATCTCCATTTCATACATACACATCGACAAAGCGACCAAGCCAGCTGTCTCTGTTCTCAAAATGCTTTTACCCAGGGTAATCTGATAGTAATTCAAATTACTCCTTCGCATCAATTCAATTTCTTTATCAGAAAAACCACCTTCAGGGCCAATTATTATTGCCACAGTCTTGGGGTTCATTGACAATCCCTGCAAGGCGTGCTTTATCGTCAAGTTTTCTTCATTTTCATATGGCAATAAAATCACATCAAACACCTTAAGCGAGTCAACTATATCTTTGAATTTTATATGCCGGGATACTTCGGGGATTATGCCCCTTTTTGATTGCTTAGCCGCTCCCTCGCTTATCTTTTGCCAACGCGATATTTTTTTGTGAAAATCTCCTTTGTCTACTACCACCGTCCTGTCAGTAAATACAGGAACTATACTGAATGCTCCTATCTCTACACTTTTTTGGATAACTGTTTCCATCTTGTCCGATTTACAGACCCCCTGAAAAATTGTGATTTTTACATCGGGTTCTGTAGATGTTTTTTGCATATCTAGGATTTGGAAAATCGCTTTTTGGTAGTCTATTTCAATAAGAGAAGAGGTATATTCAACTCCTGCACCATCAGAAATGTATACAACATCAGATTTTTTCATTCGCAACACATTTTTTATATGATTCACATCATCAGTTGATGTGATTACTATATTTTTATCGCCTACGGCTTCTTTATTAACAAAAAATTTATGCATTATAAATAGACCTTTCCATGAATGTCTCACCATTTAATCTCTATAATTCAATTATAGCATACCCGTTAGGAATAGTACACTTATTACTCTATGGAAGTAACATTCTTATTTCCCAGAAACAGCTATTTCTCAAAAGCACCTGTACTCAAAATTATTTACATTGAGGATTTACAAGTTCATATCTGTCATCCTTATTTTTTTCACCCCACTCACACATCATTTCAAGTATCGGAAAGAGTGTTTTTCCTTTTGGGGTTACAGAATATTCAACTCGTGGTGGAATTTCATTATAAGATTTTCTTATTATTAAACCATCCGCTTCAAGTTCCCTAAGTTGGTTTGTCAACGTTTTTTGCGACACTTGAGTAATTGATCCCATCAAATCCTTAAAACGCATTGTTCCTTCTTCTATAAGCATATATAAAATTATTGGTTTGCACTTTCCACCAATCATTTTTAGGGTTATTTCTATTTCAGAATTTACGACTATCCTATCCATATTTGTTAGTTACCTTTCTTTCCCTAAGCGAAAAAAATGTGCCTTATTGACTATTATACTGCACCCCTATATAATAAAAACCATCTATTATAGTGTTTTATACTATAATAATAAAAATGTCAATTAAAGCAAGGAGAAGATATTATGAAAAAATTAGTTGTAATCACAGGAGCAAGTTCAGGATTTGGTAAGGCGTTAGCCTTAGAATTTAACAAAGCGGGATACCCTCTTTTGCTACTTGCAAGAAGACTTGAAAAGTTAGAAGAACTTAACTTAGAGAATACTATTTGTGAGAAAGTAGATGTAACAGACATAGTTGCATTTAAAAAAGCCGTAAGAAAAGCAGAAGAGGTTTATGGTAAAACAGATTTAATCATTAATAACGCAGGTATTATGCTATTGGGAAATCTTGAAAATCAAGATCCTAAAGAATGGCAAGACATGCTAAATGTAAATGTTATGGGTGTTATGAACGGTATGCAAATTGTTATGGATGATATGAAAGAAAGACAATGTGGAACTATTATTAACCTTTCGTCAATCGCAGGTGTTAAACCATTCGGAAACCATGCGGCATATTGTGCAAGCAAATATGGTGTGGTAGGATTATCAGAAGTTGCAAGAGGCGAACTATCTTCGTACAATGTTAGAGTTATGAGAATTTGCCCTGGAGCAGTTTCAACTGAACTGTTAAGCCACACAACAAGGGAAGATATTAAAAATGGCTATAATCAATGGAAAGAATCGATTGGAGTAGGGTCAATTACAGTGGAGGATGTTGCAAAAACTATAAAATTTGCGTATGAGTTACCACAAGGTGTAAACTTACGCGAAATTCAAATCGCGGACACAAAACAAGATGCATAATCCGCAATATAATCTCCAGTCAAAAAAACGAAACAGGCAAAAGGTCGTAGGCATTGACTCGTTTGCTTCTATATTAGCAAGACTAAAGGAAAATATCCTTTAAAAAAATATATAATGCAAAAAATCCGCCACCAATCATGTAAACTGAAAGT
>CAYJGJ010000017.1:0-29914 GCA_964370025.1 uncultured Oscillospiraceae bacterium | reverse complement strand
ATATTCTATTGCAAATGGTATTATGTTTGGTATACTTTCTTGGGTATTCATCAAGGCACTTACCGGCAAGATTAAAGAGATTTCTATTACAATGTGGATTTGTAGTCTTTTATTCTTAGCGAAGATTTTGTTATTATAGAATAGTTTCTCAAAAATTATATCTTATAAAACGATTTTCTCGAACACTTTTTTATGATTTAAATGTTTGCGATGATGTAAATAACTGGAATCTATTGAAAGTTATTTACATCATCGCACAGTATTATTTAATAATCTCTGTGACTTCATATCCTGCATCTGCGATTACACTCTCTATTTCCACAATTGTAGCAGATGTGTTTTCAAAAGATGCCTGATTTTCATCCAGATTAACTACTACAGAGCTGACTCCATTCAAACTATTTAATGCTTTTTCGACATGTTTTACACAATTCATACACATCATTCCATTAATTTTTATTGTTGTCATTTTTTTCTCCTCACTTTTATAATTCTCTAGTTCATTTACTATTTTAACATTATCACTCTTAAACCGTTTTAATCTAAGTGCATTAGTGACTACAAAAAGACTACTCATACTCATGGCTGCGGCACCAAACATTGGAGTCAAAGTCAATCCAAACGGTATATATAGAAGTCCGGCAGCTAGCGGTATACCTAATATGTTATAAAAAAACGCCCAAAATAAATTCTGTTTTATATTACGAATTACGGAATAGCTTAATTTAACAGCGGTAACAAGGCTGAGCAAATCGCTTTTCATAAGTATAATATCTGCACTCTCTATTGCTATATCAGTACCTGCTCCGATCGCAATTCCTACATCGGCACGCACTAACGCAGGAGCATCGTTTATGCCATCCCCTACCATTGCAACTTTTTTACCACTTTCCTGATATTCTCTCACTATACGCTCTTTATCGGCGGGCAATACTTCTGCTATTATGGTATCTACATTTACTTTCTTTCCAATATTTTCCGCCGTGATTTTATTATCCCCGGTCAACATCACGGTCTCAATGCTCATTGATTTTAAAGTGCTTATTGCTTCTGCGCTCGTTTCTTTAATTGTATCTGCAACTGCAATTATCCCAATAATTGAACTTCTATTTGCAAAGAGTAATGGAACTTTTCCTTGCTTTGCTAATTCATCAATACTGCCTTTTAGACTTTCTATCGATATACCATTTTCGTTAATCAATCTCGCATTGCCTGTGATGTATAATTCCTCACCAATCTTGGCACTTACTCCTTTTCCTTCCATCACCTTAAAGTCATAAATTTCTAAAGGGCTCATGCTTTTGCTTTCGGCATATTCAATTATTGCTTCAGCTAGCGGATGTTCACTTTGCTGCTCTAAACTATAAGCGATTTGAAGTAACAACTCTTCATCGATATTAAAGGTCATAATGTCTGTTACTTTCGGGTTGCCTTCGGTAATAGTTCCTGTTTTATCTAAAATAATAGTATCTATATTATGGGCATTCTCCAACGCCTCACCTGATTTGACCAAAATTCCATACTCGGCGCCCTTCCCTGTTCCAACCATTATAGCAACAGGAGTCGCAAGACCAAGTGCACAGGGGCAAGATATTACAAGAACAGTAATTGCGCACGACAGTGCAAATTCAAACGAATATCCTATCATAATCCACGCAAGCGCTGTAACAATTGCGATTCCAATAATTACAGGAACGAAAACACCAGAAATCTTGTCGGCAATTTTAGCGATAGGAGCTTTCGTTGCGCTCGCGGTTTCAACTAGTTTAATAATTTGGCTAAAAGTAGTATCCTCACCCACTTTCGTTGTTTTAATTTTGATATAACCATTCTTATTGATGGTAGCAGCAATCACATCATCATCCACTGTTTTTTCGACAGGAATACTCTCTCCTGTTATTGCAGATTCATCGACATTGCAGTTTCCATAAATAATGACTCCATCCACGGGGATACTACTGCCAGACTTTACGATAACTATATCGCCTACCACAACTTGCTCTACAGACACTTCTAGTTCTTTTCCATTTTTCTCTACGATTGCAAATTTGGGTGCTAAGTCAATTAATTTATTAAGAGCGTCTGTTGTTCTTTTTTTTGCTTTTGATTCAAAGAATTTTCCAAGCGTAATGAGAGTAAGTATCATAGCCGCAGATTCGAAGTACAAATCTGAAACATATCTCTCAACTAAATCTAGATTGCCAGTACTTATACCGTAACTCATACGGTAGATCGCAAAAACACCATAAATAAGTGCAGACATCGAGCCTACAGCAATTAGACTGTCCATATTTGGAGCGGCTTTAAATAACGATTTAAAGCCGTTAATATAGTGAGTTCTATTAATGTAACAAATTGGGAGGCATAACAAAAATTGAGTAAAGGCAAAAGATACACCATTGTGATGGCCCATCAAAAAGTGAGGAAGTGGCAATCCTACCATATGCCCCATAGACACATACATAAGAGGTATCAAGAAACATATTGAAACACGAAGTCTCAAAACATAGTCATCTCTCTCAGATTCAAATGCAGCCTCCAATTTATTAATACTACCGTCATTACTAGACGATTGATTACTACTAGTAATCGTGGCATTAGGAACTGATGCTCCATATCCAGCAGATACAACGCTATCTATAATTTCTTGAATACTTACAGCATTCTCATCATAATTTAACGTCATGCTATTAGTCAGTGAATTTACAGTGAGTTCGCTGATACCATCAAGTTTGTTAACATTTTTTTCTATTCTAGCCGCACATGCGGAACAAGTCATTCCAGTTATATCAAATTTTTGTTTCATAGATTTTCCCCTACATTATCTTGCTTAACAATCTTCTCATAAAATTTATCAATAATCTTCATGAATTTTTTTCTGTATAAAACGCATATAGAAAATAAAATAACAGCAATAACTCCTATTGCCCATGCAGCGGGCATATTTCCCACTTTAGTAAAATATCCAACTAATATACTACCCGAAAAACCGAAACTTCTGCCTATGAATGAAAGGATCAAAAAAGCACGAAAATTCATCTCGGAAATGCCAGCACAATAACAAACTATATCTTTTGGAAGTCCCGGAATTAAATATAGTAATAACACAATCGTATATGCCCTTTTACGATTAAGACGTTCAGTGTAATATTTAGTCTTATCTTCTCCAAGGATTAAATGGACAAAATCTTTACCTAGTGTTTTCACTAAATAGTAAGAAACTGTAGTTCCTAATATTGCACCTATGGAAGTATAGATGAATGCTTGAGGAAGTGTAAACACATATCCAGCAGCAAATTGAAACGCCTGACCTGGAATAATGCTAATGACAATTTGAATTACTTGAATTAAAATATAAATGAGAGCAGTTTGACTTTCATACGATTCCAATATAGCAAGAACATCTTCCTGTGAACTAAGCAATAGAATAAATTCCCACCTATATATTACTATGTATAGTGGGATTGCTGCTATAATTACAAACAACAGCAATGCTTTAAATATTGATGAAAATATCTTTTTTTTATTCTTTTCGTATTTCACGTATTTCTCCGAAATCAACTTCGCAGTGCAGTATTTTTTTAACCATTATGCCGTAAATGTTTTCTTTCCTTGCATCACATTATTTGGAAGCCCCAAAAAATATCATTTTAATACTATATATTTACACTTCCACTTTTAAATAAATTATCTAGTGACTTGATTACTCCAAACTTAGTATGTTCATAAGTCAACCCACCTTGGAAATATACTATATAAGGTTCTTTGATAGGTCCATCGGCACTTAATTCTATAGAAGAACCTTGTACGAATGCTCCTGCTGCCATAATTATCTTGTCTTCATATCCGGGCATATCCCAAGGTAACGGTGTAACGTGAGAATCAATAGGGGCAGCTTCTTGAACCCCACGACAAAAATCAAGAATCCTATCTTCTCGCTCAAGTTTTATTGCCTGAATTATATCGCTTCTTTGTTCCCCTTCTTTCGGACAAACATCAAATCCCAAGTCTGCATACACTTTGCCACAAAGCACGGCTCCTTTTATTGCATTGCTGACAATTTTGGGTGCAGTAAACAAGCCTTGCAAAATTGTTCTAGTTTGACCAAAGGTCAAGCCACACTCGGCACCTATGCCAGGACAGGTCATTCTATAGGATGCCTTTTCTATCAGGTCTTTTCTACCCACAACATAGCCACCATTCAAAGCAATTCCGCCTCCGGGATTCTTTATCAGTGACCCTGCCATAATGTCTACACCGACATCTGTAGGTTCTTGAATATCAAGAAATTCTCCATAGCAATTATCTACCATTATAATTATTTCAGGATTAATGCTACGAACTAAAGATGCAACATCTTCTATCTGAGATATAGTAATTGCCTTTCTCCACGAATACCCGGTAGCCCTTTGCATAGAGACCATTTTCGTCTTATTCGTAATTGAATCTTGCAGCTTTTGTATATCTATATTGCCATCTTCTAACAATTCAATTTGCTTATATTTTATACCATAATCAATAAGAGAACCCATCCCTTGTCCTCTTATTCCAATCACTTCTTCCAATGTACTGTATGGACCACCTGTACAATAAATGAGTTCATCCTCAGGGCGCAAACAACCCATCAATGCTATAGAAAGCGCGTGAGTACCATTTACAATATTGGTCCTTACCAGAGCGTCTTCCGTATTAAAAATATGAGAATAAACTTTCTCTGTAACAGTTCTTCCTATGTCATCATATCCGTATCCTGTATTCCATCCGAAGTGAATGTCGCTTACATTACAATCTTGAAAAGCTTTTAATACTTTGTATTGATTATATTCAGCAATAGCATCTACGTCTTTATAGTGATGAATAACTTCTTTTTCTTTGTTCTCTACATACGACACTACTTCTTCAGCTATATCAAAATTTTCTTTTAAAAAACTACTTATCTTATTCATATTTCCTCAATCTTACTGTCTCTTAATCAATCCAGTTTGTTTTTATTCAATTAAGTTTATTATTACACAACCTTATTCAATCCTCTTTGCGCTCTATTTCCCACTCCATATCCTTTACGAGGTCTCTTTTTACACCTTGTTTGTGACGCGCGTATAATTGAGTTGTTGTAACTTGTTCGTGGTCCAAAAGTGCTTGAACATCAAAAATTGAATTACCTCTGCCTATCAAGCTAGTAGCAGCCGTCGCACGCAGTTTATGGGGGCTATATCCTTCTTTAGTGCTAGTGTGCAGGGCTAAAGCGGTATACTTCTTCACTAATTCTCTTATCTGTCTTTCTGTCATTCTTTTCCCTTGAAGAGACAAAAATAATGCATCTTCATGTTCCGGATCGAGGGACTCATTACTTTCTCTTTCTAGTGTCAGATACTCCTCAATTACAAAGGCGACAGATTGATTGATAGGCATAACAGATTCCTTCGCCCTTTTTCTGTAAATAATGAATTCTCCTCTATTAAAATTAAACGATGAAACATTCAATTGCTGCAATTCAGACAATCTTAATCCGTAGGTAATAAATAAAATTAAGATTGCCTTATCTCTCTTCTTAGTTTTTTCCCAGTAGGAATGCTGATGCTTGGTTAATCCTTCACCTGTAGAGACTACATCAAGCATAATCATTACTTCATCGTCTTGCAGTGCTTTAATTTCGCGCTCACCAGGTTTTGATACTCTTACAGGATTAAATCCATCTGTAATATTTCTTTTCACTAAGTCTTCTCGATATAAGTGCTTAAACATTACAGATAAGGAAGATTTTTTTCTTGAAAGCGTCTTGTTGCTGTTTTCGTATACATAAATAGAGTCTTCCGTTTCTACGGTATACTTACGACAATAATCGAGAAACATATTGATATCCGCAGCCGTGATTTCATCAAAGTCCTTAACATTAATTTTTTTAGTTTCGGTAGCTTTTGTCAAATCAGTCTCTGCAATCAAATAATTCAAAAAAAACTTAATATCTCCAAGGTACGCGAATCTCGTGCCAATAAGGACATTAGAGCGTAAATAAGAAAAAAAACTTCTTAAGAAATAAGGCATTTCATTTTCCAATTCCTCACACTCCATATATAGCTTATTTTCTTTTTGAACAATATTTTGGGGCTTATCACTTTTATTATGTGTAACTATTTTTTTCATAGCCATAAGATTACTATCCTCGTATTCACAATATCAAACTATAAATTAGTTCGATGACTTTATAGTTAGTCGGAATTCATTAACTATCTCGGGGACACACTTTTTAATACAATCATAGTTAGACAAATCGTACCATTTCATGTTGTCATATCTTTTAAACCAGGTTATTTGTCTTTTCGCATAATGCCTTGTATTTTTCTTTACTACTTCAACCATTTCTTCGAAATCAATTTCTCCATTGAGATAACTAATAACTTCTTTATAGCCAATACCCTTCATAGAGATATGATCACCGCGCAACCCTCTGTCCATTAAAGATTGTACTTCTTCAACCAGTCCTTTTTCTATGAGCATATCGACTCTCAAATTAATTCTTTCGTACAGCTCGTCTCTATTTCTATTCAATCCAACAAGATGAAAATCATATTTTTTATTTGCATTATAACAGTTAGCAAAGTCCTTAACAGAAATTCCACCTTTCGCTATCTCTATCGCACGAATAACTTTCTTTAAATTATTCTTGTGGATTCGTTCAGATGCATCAAAGTCCAACTCCGCTAGCATTTGATGGAGCTTGTCAGGACTATTTCTGCCAATTTCATATAATTTATCCCTGTATTCATCATCTGCTCGAGTATTAGCAAAATCCATGTCATAGATTAGAGAATTAAGATATAAACCTGTTCCGCCTGCGACAATAGGGATCTTTCCTCTTACTAATATATCATCTATGGCAATCTCTGCGAGTTTCTTATAATCGGAGACAGAAAACCCTATAACTGGATCAATTTCGTCAACTAGATGATGTCTAACGATTGAAAGTTCCTCGGCAGTAGGTTTTGCACTGCCTACATCCAAATACTTATACAACTGCATAGAATCGCATGATACAATCTCAGCATCTAAATTGAGTGCTGTTTCTATCGCAATTTCTGTTTTCCCAATTGCCGTAGGACCACAAATTGCTAAGACTTTATTTGGAGATTCCATCTTACATTTTTTCAATTCTGCGCTCTCATTTCTACTTAAACTCTTTTAAACATCTTTTCAATCTCATACTTAGTCATTTTGATAAATGTCGGTCTGCCGTGTGGACAAGAGTATGGATTGATACATAATTTCAAATCATCGAGTAACGACTTAATTTCCATATCAGAAATGATGTCATTTGCTTTTATTGCTGACTTGCAAGAAATCATAATTAACTTATCAACTACAGTTATATTCTTGATATCAGAACTAAGGTGAATATTGTCTACGAAATAATCAAAAAACTGCTCTCCCTCTTCCAACGTCATAAATGTTGGCATTTCTTTGATTACATAGGAATTTTCTCCAAACTCTTCCAATACGTATCCTATTTTCGATAATAGATCAATTCCAAAATCAAAATAACTTTTGGTTTCCATATCAATATCTTTTACCAAAGGAATCAGTAACATTTGACTGTTTTTTTGATCACTTTCGTATTGATTTATAAAATGTTCATATAGTATCCTCTCATGGGCAGCGTGTTGATCAATATAGTAAATTGTTTGATTTAACACTGCCACAATATAAGTTCCAAATACAACACCTATAACTTCCAAATCATCTATATCAAATGGAACTATAGCAGGTGGAGCTATAAAACTACTTTCTCTCTTTTCTTCGTACTTTTGTAAAGAAAGCTCCTCGATAATATTAACCTGCTCTAATGATTCTTCTACACTACATAATGCTGATTCCTTTTCCTCGAACTTATCGACTTCCGCATTAATAATTGAATCACAGATTGCTTTATTATTTAAAGAGTCATTACTTAGTAAACTAGAAGGTATTTCTTTACTTTTGTCACTTTGATAATTATCGTTATTATTCGATAATTCGTTAGCATAAGATTTAAGAGATTCCTTATATGTATATTGCATACTAGGCTTAGATTTAATTTCGGGTATAGCTGAACTAGTCATAAGCCCCTGTTTAATCGCTGTTTCAATGTGAGCGATTATCTTTGCATCATCATCAAAACGTATTTCTTTCTTGGTTGGATGAATGTTTACATCTAGTTCCGATGGTGAAATTTGAACAAATAAAAACACAATCGGATATCTTCCCTCGAATAGTCTCTCTTTATACCCCAAATCAACAGCTTTTTCGATAACTTTACTATCAATATATCTTCCATTAACAAAAAATGTTTGATATTTTCTCGTAGTTTTCGTATTATTTGGAGAAGATATATATCCCTCTATCCGACAACCGGCATTATAGTAATCAATAGATAGCAAATGCCTATATTCATCTTGCTTGTAAATAGAAGTAATGGCTGAAAATTTATCGCCATTTCCATTAGTAGAAAACAGAATATTGCCATTGCTTATTAATTTTATCCTTATGTGAGCAAATGCTAATGCAATATTGGAAAGCAATTTAATAATCAAAGCGCCTTCCACATTGTCATTTTTTAGAAATTTTTTTCTCGCAGGAGTATTATAAAATAGGTCACTGATTATAAAAGTCGTTCCTCGAGAGCAGCCAATACTTTCTTTCTTATCAAGTTTTCCACCATACATTATTAGATGAGTTCCAGAATTATCACCTTCAACTCTTGTAATTATTTCCGTTCTAGTCACGGCACTTATCCCAGCCAGTGCTTCTCCTCTAAATCCCAATGTCGCGATGTGGTTTAAATCAGAGGATGTACTTACTTTGCTAGTAGCATGTCTAAGAAAAGCCGTTTCAACTTCATCTTTTGGAATTCCTACTCCATCATCGGTAATCCTAATATATGATTTACCACCATTTTTGATTTCAACGATAATACTCTTAGCATTAGCATCTATAGAATTTTCGATAAGCTCCTTGATTACTGAGAGTGGCCTTTCCACGACTTCTCCTGCAGCAATTTTATCCGCCACGTGTTTATCTAAAACTTTAATCATTTGTCATACTTTCTTATTTCGTGAATTTATTGGTGATATAGCTGTTAGCAGGTACAGATTCAACAAGCCAAACATTACCACCTATTATGCTATTTTCTCCTATAATGGTATCTCCACCCAATATAGTAGCTCCAGAATAAATAACAACATTATCTTTGATATCAGGGTGTCGTTTAATTCCTTTAACTATATTACCACTTTCATCGATATCAAAACTTCGAGCACCCAATGTAACTCCCTGATACAACTTAACATTTGCACCAATAGTACAAGTTTCTCCTATAACCACACCTGTGCCATGATCAATAAAGAATCCTGGCCCAATCGTAGCCCCTGGATGAATATCAATACCGGTATTCTTATGTGCATATTCTGTCATAATTCTTGGAATAAAAGGAACTTTCATCTCATAAAGTATATGCGCTAATCTATAAATAGATACAGCCTCAATAGAAGGATAACAAAGAATAACTTCTGCTACATCTTTTGCCGCGGGATCTCCTTTATATGCTGCCAAAATATCAGCGGATAGAGTTTGTCTGACATCTGGAAGCTTGCTGATAAACTCTAAAGCAAGCTTAGCAGCTACATCTTCAGAAGATGTCCCTTTGAATGGATTCTCTACTTGGCAAGACGGCTCTTCATTACAAGCAATATCATCCAGAATATCTTTAATTAAATTGTACATTGCTATTGTTATTCGATTTAATCTGTCGGTTATCATGACTGACACAACATGTTCAGAAGATAGATCTTGCTCGTATATATTTGGATACAATATCGATTTAAGATCCTCTATCATCTTTTCCACTTTCAACTTCAATCCAAATCCTTGTATGCTAGCGCAAAGCTCATCCTCGTTAATTTTTTCTATTTTGTCTGCGATGATCATCGTCTCATTTTTTATAAATTCTTTTATCATAATTGTTACTTCCTCTTTGATTTAATCTTTTTTTAATTTTATTATTGCATCTAGCTTATTTACATTGACACTTAATCTACTGAAATAAATCTGTCGAAAGGTATCGCTGAGCACTATCTGGAAAAATAACTACAATATTCTTATCGACGTTTTCTTCTTTCATTGCCTCTTTTACAGCAATTGCAAGAGCAGCTCCCGATGAAATTCCAACAAGCAATCCTTCTCTCTTCACAATTGCTCTGGCATATTCGTATGTGTCATCATCGGAAACCATTTCAATTACGTCGATTTTATCCAGTAACAAGTTATCAGGCTTAAATCCTGCACCAATGCCTTGAATTTTGTGTGGACCTGCTTTTCCTTGAGAGATAAAAGGAGATCCCGCAGGTTCCACTCCAATAACTTTTATATCTGCTTTTTTTTCTTTTAAACATGTCGCAATTCCAGATAGAGTACCGCCTGATCCAAAAGCTGAAACTAATATATCTACTTTGCCATCTATCTGTTTATATATTTCAGGCCCTGTAGTTTCGATATGAGAAAGTATATTATCAAAATTATCAAACTGTGAAGGAATAAAACTATTGGGAATCTCTGAATTTAACACTTTCGCTTTTTCTATTGCCCCAGTCATTCCTAGATTACCATCAGTGAGGACAATTTGTGCTCCTAGTGCACTTAACATAGCAATTCTTTCTTTGCTCATCGTACTAGGCATAGTCAATATTATTTTCATTCCTAGCGATGCACAAATTGCAGCAAGACCAATGCCTGTATTTCCACTCGTCGGTTCAATAATTACCGTTTCCTTGTCGATTTTTCCATTTATCAACGCATTATTTAGCATATAATACGCTGCTCTATCTTTTACGCTACCCGTAGGATTCAAGAATTCTAGCTTGGCATATATATTGCCGTGTGTATTGTATTCCTTTTCTATATTATTTAGCCTCAGCAAAGGAGTGTTTCCAATAATTTCAACAATCGAATTATTAATCATTTTACGTTTTTCCTATTTACATATTCATTTTACTTATACGCGACTTATTTTTTAGCAACACAATCCTTAAGTTCTTCTAGAATTCTTATAGCACTAGATGGTGAAGTTTCCATCAAATCTATATCGTCTATTTTTCTTACTAATTCCTTTAAAGATTCTAGTTCTTTCAAGTGTGTTTGTTCATTTAAGGATTCTAGCTCTTTCAAGTGTGTTGGTTCTTTTAACGATTCTGATTCATCCGTATCACAAAATGATGACACAGTGTTCTTTGGATTTTCTAATAATGCTAATTTATCCCTAGCATTATCCAGTAATCTATTTGGGATTCCAGCGATTTGTGCCACATATATACCATAGCTCTTAGAAGCAATGCCTTCTATTATTTTATGCAAAAAAACTACATGACCACCTTCTTCAGTGACATCTACGTTCAAATTTTTGACTCCATTTACACTTTGTAGTTCTGTAAGTTCATGATAATGAGTAGCGAACAAAGTAGTAATTTTATTATAATCATTACACAAGTAATTAACAGTAGCCCACGCTATAGAAAGACCATCGTACGTACTCGTACCTCTTCCGATTTCATCTAATATAACGAGACTTTCAGATGTTGCGTTATTAAGAATATACGCTAATTCATTCATCTCGACAAAGAAAGTTGATTGTCCTTGTGAAAGGTTGTCGGAAGCACCTATTCGCGTAAATATTCTATCAAAAACACCTATTCTAGCGTAATCACAAGGAACAAAACATCCTGCTTGAGCCATAAGTACTATTAACGCAGTCTGTCTCATGTAAGTCGATTTTCCTGCCATATTGGGGCCTGTAATAATCAACATGCTATTGTCTATGTTGTCTGTATGTATGTCATTAGGAACAAACAATCCTAATCCAGTAAGATGCTCTACTACTGGATGTCTACCATTCACGACTTCTAGTTTTGCGCCTTCTTCTATCACAGGTTTTACATAACTATATTTATTACTAACCTCAGCAAAAGAGCACAAAACGTCTACAGTAGACACAACTTGTGAAGTAGACTGTATTTTTTTTATATAAGATTCAACTTCTCGTCTTATTTCAGTGAATATATTGTACTCAAGAAGATTAATCTTGGCTTCCGCATTCAAAACGATGCTTTCCATTTCTTTTAACTTGGGAGTTACAAATCGCTCACAGTTAGACAAAGTTTGTTTTCTAATGTAATCATCTGGAATTTGGTCGTAATACGACTTGGTGATTTCTAAATAGTACCCAAATACCTTATTATAGCCTACTTTTAGATTTTTGATTCCAGTCCTATCTCGTTCACTATTTTCAAGATTCGCAATCCACTGCTTTCCATCTTTGATAGAAAATTTAAGTTCGTCTAGTTCCTCAGAAAAGCCGGGTTTAATTAGTCCACCTTCTTTAAGCTGTAAAGGAGGTTCATCACATATAGATTTCTGTATGATAGAGTTTACATCTTCTAGAATATCGATATTGTCATGCATTTCAACTAACAACTTTGAATTAAGGTTAGATAGATACCTTTTAATAATAGGCAAAACCGCAACTGATTCCTTGAGAGAAATCATATCCCTACCATTAGCATTACCGCTAGATATTCTCCCTATCAATCTTTCAAAATCAAATATCTCGGATAAATAAGTCCTCAAATCTCTTCGAACTATAACTTCATCTACCAACTCCCCGACGGCATCTAATCTATCACATATTTCCTCTTTTATGCATAGTGGTTCTCTCAGCCACTTTTTAATTTTTCTTCCACCCATTGCAGTCTGAGTTTTGTCTAATATACTAAGTAATGACCCGTGTACTTTATTTGAGTCTAAACCTTCAGTAATTTCAAGATTTCTAATAGTTGCTCTATCCAAAACCATTGAATTATCAATATTATAATACTTGCATTCAACAAGATGTTTCAAATCATTTTTTTGAGTTTCTTTGAGATATTGAATTAAAAGTGCAAGAGATGCAACCGAAAACTTCTTATCATTCATTCCAAAACTACTGAGAGAAATAAGGTTGAAATGATTTTTTACCGTTTCTTCGTATGTATTGTAAGAAAGTCCAGTATATGATGAAATAGTCAAATATGCGCAAGTTTCTAATTGCAAAGTATTTGTATCAATAAATTTTGAAGAACTTTCACTAATAATCACTTCTCTTGCTTTTATTTTAGATAATTCATTGATACATATATCTAGAATATCGCCCTTGCAGTCTGCTACTTGTGTCGAGAAAATTTCCCCCGTAGTGATGTCACAATATGATATTCCCAAATCCTTTTCATTTATAAAAATCGACGAAATATAGTTACTTTCCTTTTCAGAAAGCAGCGTTTGAGAAAAAACTGTGCCTGGAGTTATTACTTTTACAACTTCTCGTTTTACTATGCCTTTTACCTCTTTGGGATCTTCTACTTGCTCGCAAATAGCAACCTTATGACCTTTTTCGATTAGTCTTGCGATATAATTATCCGCAGAATGAAAAGGAACTCCACACATAGGAGCCCTTTCTTCTAACCCACAGTTTCTACCTGTCAATGCAATTTCTAAATCATTTGATGCAATCAATGCATCTTCAAAAAACATCTCGTAAAAATCGCCCAATCGAAAAAACAATATGCAATCAGCATATTGAGATTTAATATCATTATATTGTTGCATCATAGGTGATAATGCCATATTTTCTCCATTCAGTTCTTTTACTTCTTTAAATATGCTTCTATTCAATTATCATATCTTCAAATATCTACACAATTTAATACATAATTATCAAGTTGATGCTTGCATAAGCATCAAGTATTCTATATTTCCCTTTGCTCCTTGTATAGGAGATTCTGTAACTTCTATCGGCGTAAATCCATTTTGTATAGCATACTTTTTAACATTTTCAATAGTCTCAAGCCTTACACTTTCATCACGAACTATGCCATTTTTGCCAACTTTTTCTCTTCCTGCTTCAAACTGTGGCTTAATAAGGCAAACGACATAACCAGAGTTGTTGACTATTTGCCTTACTACTGGAAATATCAACTTTAAAGAAATAAATGAGACATCAATCGAAGCAAAATCGATTGTATCCTCAATTAAATTAGTATCTAAGTATCTTACATTACATTTTTCAATATTAACAACTCTAGGATCATTTCTAAGTTTCCAATCTAGTTGTCCATATCCTACATCTATAGAATAAACTTTACTCGCACCATTTTGTAACATGCAATCGGTAAATCCACCTGTAGAAGCTCCAATATCAACACAGTTTTTACCTTCGAGACTCAGTTCAAAGTGAGATATCGCCTTAGCTAGTTTCAATCCGCCTCTGCTCACATAAGGACAGTCATCACTTTTGATAAATACCTCGGCTTGTTCATCAAACATGCTACCTGCTTTGTCGCACCTAATACCGTCTACAAAAACGACACCTGCCATAATGGATGATTTTGCTCTTTCTCTCGAAGGAAAAAGTTCTCTGTCTGTAAGTATTACATCAAGCCTCTTTTTCAATATAGTCAATTACCCTCTCTGCGATTTTAGTTCCGCTCATTCCATAAATATCATAAAGTTCATTTTGCGTCGCATGTTCAATAAATTTATCAGGCCACCCTATAGTAATTACGCTTGCTTTACCATTCAAAGTAGCTGCTACATGTTCACCGAAGCCACCTCTAACAATATTGTCTTCTATTACAACTATAGCATCGCAATCGTAATCTACGATGTCATCTGCAAACGGTTTCACGCAGTTAATCTTTACGAGTCCTGTGTTAATCCCTTTGTTTTTCAATATCACTTGAGCCTCTAATGCATTATCAAACATATTTCCAACAGCCCAAATATCAATCTTTGTAGGATCAATAGCAGGCTGTATTCTTGTATTTTTAGCACAATAGTGCCTTGGAATCTTAGCATCTTCTATTTTGAATTCGACCGAACCTCTTGGATATCTCACAACACACGGTGAATTCAAGGAAAATGCATATTCGATCATGTAGAATAATTCGTATCCATCAGATGGCGTCAAAACTGTCAAGTTAGGAATAGAACTCAAAAATGAAATATCAAAGACACCGTGATGAGTCTCTCCGTCCGCTCCGACTACCCCTGCCCTGTCGAGCGCAAATACGACAGGAAGATTTTGAAGTGCTACATCTATTATTATCTGATCGAATGCCCGTTGAATGAAAGTACTATAAATAGCGACTAATGGCTTTAACCCATTCGATGCAAGACCTGCAGCAAAGTTTACGGCATGTGCTTCTGCAATACCGACATCAAAAAATCTATCCGGATATTTTTCAGCAAAAGGAGATAAACCTGTGGCATCTCCCATTGCAGCAGTTATTGCAACTATCTTACTGTTTTTTTCTGCAACTTTCAAAATAGATTGCCCCATTATATCGGAATACGATACTCCTGCAGATTTATTCGTTTGCCCAGTAGTTATGTCAAAAGGTCCTACACCATGAAACTTCGACGGATTATTTTCGGCTATTTTATATCCCTTACCCTTTTTTGTGAGAATATGCAAAATCACAGGTTCATCCATATTCTTAGCAGATTGAAGACCATCGATTACTTCATCAATATTATTTCCGTCTATAGGTCCTATATAACTTATTCCTAGACTTTCGAAGAGAATTCCATCATTAATAAAAAAGAACTTAATCTGTTCTTTGATTTTATGAATTATCTTAATAAATCCTCTTCCGATAAGTGGAGTATGTATTAGAAAATTCTTAGAATTTCTTTTTAATTTGAGGTAAGACTTAGAAGCTCTAAGTTCGGTCAGATGCTTTGATAAACCCCCAGTATTTTGTGAGATTGACATAGCATTATCGTTTAGTACAACTATAGCTTTTTCTTTGCTTTCTCCCAGATGATTAAGCGCTTCATAAACTGTACCACCTGTCATAGAACCGTCTCCGATGACAGCGATAGACTCGCCATGTATTGCATTAATCCTATTAGCCGTAGCGATTCCAATCGCAGCAGATATCGAGGTGCTGCTGTGGCCAGTTTCATATATATCATGAACACTCTCTCTTCGCTTAGGAAAGCCACTCATTCCATTGAATTGGCGAAGAGAATGAAAATCCGCAGCTCTTCCAGTAAGAATTTTGTGCACATAAGATTGATGACCTACATCCCATATGATTTTATCTTTAGGGCTATCAAAAACTTTGTGAAGAGCAATAGTGAGCTCAACAACTCCTAAGTTAGAAGCTAAGTGTCCACCCGTCTCAGAGATAGATTTAATAAGGAATTCACGTATATCATCCGCCAAATCGTGTAGTTCGTCTGTATTCATTTCTTTTAGACATTCAGGTAAATTCATAGACTGAAAATCATACTTCATATATATTAATTCTTTCTATCAGATAAATAGACTACCAAATCATGGAAAAATTCTGCATTGTCATAATACTTAGCTATTGAATCTAAAGACTTTTGAGATAACTCTTTCAGCTTCTTTTGCCTTGTCGACTCCATGAATGCTAACATATGTTTCTTTTTCATTTTTCTTATCTGAATTTATATTCTTGCCAATCGTTTCCTCATCGCCCAATACGTCTAATAAATCGTCGCATATTTGGAACGCCATCCCGAGATTTTGCGCATATTCCATCATACTTTCATACATCTCATCGTTTGCATTTCCAAGATAAAGACCAGCTTTTATCGATGCAGTTATTAACGCTGCTGTCTTATAGTGATGAATATATTCCATCATTTCATCAGAACATCTCGTCTTACAGAATTCAATGTCAGCAGCCTGTCCAGCCACCATTCCATCAATTCCAGCAGCCTTGGAAATTGTGTACGCAGCAGTAATTTGCTTTTTTAATCTCACATTGTCATCAAATGCCAAAAACATCTGTTTATACATTATTTCATATGCTGTATTCAGCAATGCATCTCCGGCTAATATTGCGATTCCTTCACCGTATTTCTTGTGATTTGTAGGAATTCCTCTCCTCAGATCATCGTCGTCCATTGCAGGCAAGTCGTCATGTATCAAAGAATATGTATGGACATATTCTATAGCACAAGCAAATGGAAGGGCTTCATTAATATTTCCGCCTGCGAATTCACAAGCGGCAAGTAAAAGAATTGGACGCAATCTTTTGCCACTCGCCATGAGGCTATATTCAACAGATTCTTTAAGAATAATGCTTTTACTGTCTATCTGTGGTAAAAAATCTAAAATATGTTCATCTATTAGTTTTTTGTATTCATCATATTGAGCATTCATAATTATAACTGCCTTTCTTTGATAACTTGAATCTGTCTGCTTGCATCATCTAGAATTTCTTTGCAAATATTATAGTGTTTAATTCCATCCTCATAAGATTCTAGTGCCTTGTTGAGTTGTAAGTCAGATTGCTTCATGGAATCCGCGCATTTTTTAAGCTCCTCTAATGAATCTTCGAACTTTGAATAGTCACTCATATCGTGCTACCTCGCTTTCTTTAACCTATATGCAACTTTACTATCGGCCATTTGTACATAATATATACTATTATCATCAATCAATTCATTACTTTTTATGACATTTTCATTCATATCTGAAATTATCGAATAACCTCTTTCGAGTTGTAACCCAGGATTACTCAGTTCGATTATCGTTTTGAATTCGTTGATCTGACTTTCGTACTGACGTATTTTATTATTAATATCAATATGCAATTCTTTAACAATTGCATCGAGTTGTACTTTTACAAAAGTAGACTTGTTTTCAAGTATGTTATGCATTGCATTTAACATACTTTCTAGTTGAAGGTTATTATATTTGATTCTACCTACCAAATTGTCACTTATTTCATTGAATACGGACTGGACAAGATTTTTCGTATCCTCTAAGTCATATACTGCAATATGTGCAGCCTGCGTTGGCGTCTCTGCCCTCAAGTCAGATACAAAATCAGCAATTGTATAATCTATCTCATGTCCTACTGCGGAAATTATAGGAATAGTAGATGCAAAAATGCTTCTTGCGAGTACTTCCTCGTTGAATGCCCACAAATCATCACTAGACCCACCGCCTCGTCCCACAATTAAAGTATCGATTACGTCTACATATTTTTGATTGGCATAATCAATAGCTTCTGCAATATCCTGCGCGGCTCCTTTTCCCTGAACCAACACAGGGAAAATATATATATTTATATTTTGATTTTTTTCGTCTATTATTTTAAGAATGTCTTGAAGTGCTGCACCAGTCTCAGCAGTCACAATTCCAATATTCTTAGCATACTTGGTGATCACTTTTTTGTATTTTGGGTCAAACAATCCTTCTTTCGATAGTTTTGTCTTTAATTCCTCAAATGCTACAATAAGATCGCCTTGACCTTCTACTTCTATATCCGATATGAATAATGTAAAGGAACTTCCTCTCTTATAAACACTTAACTTACCATAAACTATGATCTGCATTCCGTTATTTATTTCATATCGCAATCTAGAGACAATATCACGATTAATATAACATTTAATCTTATTCTCACCATCGATTAGATCTAAATAAATGACTCCGGAGCTATGTCTGTTTATATTTATAATTTCACCTTTGACTACAACCTTATTAAAAATAGGATCTCTATTGACTATCTGTGCAAGATAATCTAAAAGTTGTGAAACTGAAACAGGTTTTTGAGGCATCGGACTGTCCTTTATACATGTATATTATAATACTACAAGTTATTACTTATATCTGAAGCAATTCTTCCAAGTACAGCATTCACATACTTATGAGAATCTACCGTGCTATATTTTTTCGCCATTTCTACGGCTTCATTGATAGAAACAGCTGGGGTGATTTCTTTAGAAAAAAATAACATCTCAGAAGTAGCAACCCTACATATTGCAAGGTCAACCTTAGGCATCCTTGAGATATCCCACTTCATTGCCTTATCATTGATTCTGCGATCTATTTCTTCAATATTGTCTATCAATTTTATTAATATTTTTTCAAAATACTCAATTTGATCACTTATATCATCTCCAATTTCAGCATTATTTCTAAATTCCTTCATAAGTTCGCTAGATGGTGTCTTGTCGACAAAACATCTCTTTGCATCCAATTCAAACGCATATTGCATAAGTCTTATTCTTGTCTTTTTTCTACTCATTATCGGTGAGGTCCTCCATATCTGCGACGCCATTGATGAAAACGTCAATTTTAACTATTTTTTTATTTAAAGACTTTTCCAATTTGCTTTTAATCTTGGACTGTATCTCCCACACTACTTGAGGTATGTTATGACCAAATTCTACAATGATCTGCAATTCTATATGAATCACTTCTTCAAGTTCGTACAGTTTTATCCCTCTATTAAATGGACTTTTACGCAAAATATTTCTAGAAATATCACTTGCATACGAACTGTAAAACCCCTTGACTCCATTTGTACGTATCACTAGGCGATGAATAATTCTCAAAATATCCAAGTTCTTTGGCTTAGTTATTTCTTCTTGTAGTTTTTGATTTTCCAATAGAAGCCCTCACTCTATTCATCGTTATTATCAGAATCGACATTAACTATATTTAATTCAATTTTATCTATACGATTTTCTCTCACAGACAAAATTTTGAATTCACACACTCCATCAACTACCACTAGATTTAAATAGCCGTCCTTTGGAATTTCGCCTAGTTTATCCGCTATGAATCCACCAATAGTCTCGCTAGACTCTGAGGTAAGCTCTAATCCGGTCTCGTCATTAAAGTCGTCTATATATAAATTACCATGCAATATATATTGAGTATCTGATACTTTTCTAATGCTTTCACTTTGTTCATCGTATTCATCATCTATATCACCCATAACTTCTTCTATTATGTCCTCCATAGTGACGATCCCGCTAAATCCACCGAATTCATTAATTAAAATTGCGATATGCTGTCGAAACTTTTGCAAATCAAAGAATAAAGAATCTATGTTTTTACTCTCTGGAACAAAATATGGTTTGCGCAAAATAGAAGCTATGTCGACGTTTTCGAATCCATTTTTTCGCGCCTCAATCAGGTAATCCTTGATGTTGAGTATTCCAATAATATTATCCGTTTCATCTCTACATACAGGAATTCTAGAATGTTTAAGCTCCATCAATTCGTCGATATATTCCTCTACTGGATCATTAATATCTATTATAAAAACATCCGTCCTAGGGGTCATGATTTCATAAGCAAGTTCATCATCAAATGCAAATATGCTGTTAATCATATTTTTGCCTTCTTCTTTGATAATACCACTATCCTGACCTGCATCGAGCATAGACATTACGTGATCTTCGCTAAATGGGCTGTCATCTAGATGTGTATCTTGTTTGAATATTTTCAAGAAGATATTGACTATTCCTATCAATAAAAATGTTACAGGTCTAAAAATAGAACACAAAAAGTACTGGATGTTAGCAAATGCGACAGAGAATTTTTCCCCATGAGACAAGGATAACTTTCTAGGCAACAATTCCGTGAAAAGCAATGTCACAATGGCAAAATAAAGTATGATCCACTCTAAATTCGCATCAAAAACTCTAAGTGATAATGTCACTGCGGCAAATATAACTACATAACTAAGAATTTTGTTAGTGTATATATATCTGGAAGGCTTCTCTATAAGCTGAAGTAATTTCTCCGCCCGCTTGTCTTGATTTTCCTTTACATATATCTTTACAAAAGTCCTACTAACTTTGCTAAGTGAAGTAGACGAAATGACTAAAATAGCATTTGATATTAGTAATAAAGTTATTGCTATCAGTGAATAATACAACATGGCATCCGGGTCTTCTGGCATGATTTTTCTCCTTATTTTTTTAAAATATTTACGATTTCTTTTTTCTTATAAAATAGTTTTCAGCAACAGGGTTATCGACTCTTATACTTATCATCTGTTGAGCATGCGGAGCCGAATCTACATACTCTCCTGCATCATTAATTATATACTCTATAGTTTGCTCAAAAAATTGAGTGAACGGACCGAATATTTCTACAGTTTCACCTACAGAAAATTTATTTCTTTGCTCAACTAAGGCTACTTTACTATTCTCATCATAAGCCTTGATTACTCCTATGAAGTCATATTCTCTCGTATATGCACTAGTAAGATAGTTTTGAGAACTGTCCGTCGCATTTGCGAAATAAAATCCCGTAGTAAATTCGCGATGACTTACCTTGCGTAATTCCTTTAGCCAACTTTCGTCAAACTTATATTCTTGACTGTTTTCATAATATAAATCAATAGCTTTTCTGTATGCTGAAACTATTGTTGCAACATAAAAGACGCTCTTCATACGTCCTTCAATTTTACACGAAGCAATCCCAGATTCAACAATCTCAGGAATATGCTCTATCATACACAAATCTCGTGAATTAAGAATATAAGTTCCTCTTTCGTCTTCTTCAATCGGAAAAGTTTCGTTAGGCCTAGTTTCTTCAATCAATGCATAATTCCATCTGCACGGATGTGCACACATTCCTTGATTCGAATCCCTATTGGTCATGTAATTGCTCAATAGACATCTTCCTGAATAAGAAATACACATAGCACCATGTATGAAACATTCGACTTGCATATCTTGTGGGGTATTTTCTTTAATTGATTGAATTTCCTCTAATGTCAACTCTCTAGCTAGTACTATCCTTCTTATTCCATAATTATACCAAAAATTTACACTTCTATAATTAGTCGTGTTTGCCTGTGTGCTAAGATGTATATCCATATGAGGATTGACTTCCCTGACAATATCTATTATGCCCGGATCAGAAACAATATAGGCATCTATATCGATGGCCTTAATTTTATGCAAGTATTCTTTTATAAGTTCTATATCTTTATTGTGTGCAAATATGTTAAGAGTCAAGTATGCTTTTTTGCCTCTTGAATGCGCAAATTCAACACCCTCTAATATCTCTTCTATTGTAAAATTGCCCGAACCAGCGCGCAAGCTAAACATCTCTCCGCCAAAATAGACGGCATCCGCCCCATATAGTATAGCAATTTTTAATTTCTCTAAATCCCCTGCCGGAGCAAGTAATTCTATTTTCTGTTTTGACATATTAACACAATTCTTTTTTTAATACACTTATAGCTAACCCATCTCCAACTGTGACAACTGAAGAGGAAACATCTCTACGGCCATGAATATATTCCAAATAGGACTGCAACTTTCTTACACTCGTCCTGTTCTTTCTTTTTATTTCATCAATAGGAGTTGCGACTAGTCCTTTGAACAACACATTATCTGTCAATATCATTGCGTCATCTGAACAATACGGGACTAACATATCGAAATACTCCTTGTTATGGCTCTTAGAAGCATCTAAGAATACTAAATCAAAGGTAATATCATTTGAAGATAAGAATTTAGGCAATTCAGTTCTCGCATCGCCTTCTATAAGGGAAATTCTATCTGAAAGTCCTAATCTTTGGAATTGATTCTTTGCTTCAGTACAAAGGCCTTCATTTTTTTCGACAGTATACACTTTTGCATCAGGGCACGATAATGCAAAAAAAATTGATGAATAGCCAATAGCTGCACCAATTTCCATAATACATTTTGGCTTCTTAATATCTATAAGGCTCTTCAACAACATTTCAGTTTCTTCTAAAATAATTGGAACATTCTCTTTATGCGCAAATTCACGCATAAGTAAAAGTTCCTCATTAAAAGCCTTATGGTGAGTTTTGACAAAATCGGAAACATTCGGATATACTATTAGCCTGTCTATTTCACTTTTATGAAAATGTGAAACACTGCTATCCTTTGGGACTATTTGTGCCAGATCATTTTCCATACTGTCAAAAACTCACTTTCAAAACATAAGCTTACAAAATATCAATAATAGATAGTAATGATTAAATATTAAAGGACTTACGGTAATTAATACCACAAGTTAGCATCTACAGTGGCCAAGTGCTCTGCATAAGTACTGCTATAAAGCACAGTTCCATCTTCTTTGGCAAAAAAGTACAAGTCATCTGTGATTTCGGGATTTAAAGTAGCCTCCATAGTAGGAACTGAAGGATTACATATTGGACCTACTGGCAATCCACCGTATAAATATGTGTTATACAAAGAATCATACTCAGTATCTTCTATCGTAACATATACTCTCTTTTCACCCTTTGCATATAACGCCGTACTACAACTTTCTAAGTTCATTCCAATATTCATTCTTTGTTGAAAAACACCGGCAATTTTAGGAGTATCTACAGCGAATAAAGTTTCGGCTTCGACTACAGATGCTAGAGTAATAAATTCATATAATGAATATCCACTCGTTTCAATCTGTGGAAGTAATGGTTCTATTTTTGATTCAAATACATCTAAAATATGTCTTGTAACTTGCTTTATATCTTTTTCTTGTTCAGTAATTATATATGTATCAGGATATAAAAATCCATCTAGTGGACATCTTACAGAAGTATTAAGTATATCTTGGGTCAAAAAACTGTATTCTTGCATGAGCTCATTTAAAAACGCTGTGTCACTCCAAGTTGCGATAACTTCCTCCGGCGCAACTTCTAATGCAACAGCAATAGCCTCGGCTGCAACATCAAAAGTAGCACCTTCAAATATAGTAAACCTATTAGTAGAAACATATTCGAAAGTACCATTGTTGATTACATCGAGAATTTGCTCTGCAGACATTGTCTTGTCTAAAACATATGAATTAGCTTGCAACGTATCATGTGGATTAAGTCTTAAATAAAGTTTAACAATAGTTTCATTCTTAATGAGACCTGACTCGTGCAAAAGGCTGACGATTTGCCCCTCAAGCATGCCCGATTCTACATTTACCGCAATTGGAGTGTTGTCATTAGGGTCTACAGCTGATAAACCATTTCTCATAAGAGAATATGAACCTACGCCAATGCCTACTACAACAAGTAATACAACTATTATGATATATTTCTTCAATTATACACCTCTTAAATATTAAGACTGTTTCGATCTGCCCAAATAATCTCCAGAACGAGTATCTATTTGGATTATCTCGCCTTCTTCGATAAAGATAGGCACTTGAACAGTCGTCCCTGTTTCTACGATAGCTGCTTTTGTAACATTCGTAGCAGTATCTCCCTTAACTCCAGGTTCTGTCTCAATTACTTTCAAATCTACGAAATTAGGAGCTTCTACCAAAAATGGTTTGTTTTGATAGAACTTAATAGACGCCACATCATTTTCACGAAGATATTTGATAGCATCTTCTACAATGCTTGGAGATATTGGAACTTGATCGTACGATTCTTGATCCATAAAATAATACAACTCTCCGTCATTATATAGATACTGCATACTCTTAGATTCAATATGTGCTTTGGGAAACTTATCGTTGGGGTTAAAAGCCTCTTCCCTAGTCGCACCCGTAATAATGTTTTTATACTTTGTTCTTACAAATGCAGCACCTTTACCGGGTTTAACGTGTTGGAAGTCCACTACCACATGAGGTTCTCCATTTACTTGAAACGTAATACCCTTCCTAAAATCACTTGCATATACCATAAGGGGTTCCTCTTTTCTTAATAACACTAAAAATAAGACAAAACGAGATTCTTCATTTTGCCTTTCACATAATTAATCAATCTACAACATCAAATGTAAGCACATCAAATGCTCCATTTTATTCACCTAGACCTTATACAGCTCTATTTATCTTGTTAGATCTTATACAACTTGTACATACTTTCATTCTACGTACTGAAAGATTATCAGTAACCTTCACAGTTTGAATGTTAGCATTCCATTTTCTTCTAGTATGTCTGTTTGAGTGTGATACATTATTACCAGAAACTTGTCCTTTTCCGCATACTTCACATTTTCTTGACATTATCGCACCTCCTTTTTTTGTAATTTATCTTATTTAA
Source organism: uncultured Oscillospiraceae bacterium (assembly GCA_964370025.1). Lineage (GTDB taxonomy): Bacteria > Bacillota > Clostridia > Peptostreptococcales > Anaerovoracaceae > CAYJGJ01. The sequence continues at coordinate 5,039 of CAYJGJ010000017.1, read as the reverse complement.
TTTCGTTTATTAATATATCATTTTTAATAAAAATATGCAAGCATATATATTGGATTATCATCAAAACATCACCAAAACATATTGCGTTTTCACTAAAAATCAATTAACTTTCAGTTTAACAAATGTCGCATGAGCTGTCGCCATCGTCTTGTTAGTGATAGGACTTACAGCCTTACCGCTCAAACGAAGCAAATTCTTACCCATGTTGACAGCCTCTATCACAAAGTGATACTCATCCTCGAGGAATGGCCTAATATATGTTATGCTCAACTCTGCAGTAGCTGTGTTAGGATGCTCGGAAAAAACCTTAGCACTTGTCCCCATGGCTGTGTCGAACATCGTAGCAACCATGCCTCCGTGGCATTCGCCTCTTTGATTCTTTTGCCAATCTTTAACTGGGAAAGAAATCGTTGCTTTTTTATTATTATCGTCAACGTCCACCAGTTTAGGACAGAGCATTGCGTTTATGCGCTCATCGTTGGTTGAGCATATTTTTTCTATTGTAAATTCAAATAATTCCTTAGTAGTCACAATCTCTCCCTAAAATATATACTTTGAAGATTATTTAGATCCAAAAGACTTCCTTATATATGCAATTCCGAAAAATCCCGAAAGCACGAGCAAAATCCATGCCCAAGATTCAGTTCCTATTACAAGCAGATGTCTTAAGCTATATATAAATATAATTAAAAGGAAGATGCCTGATAAAAGATTCTTCTTATTCACTTTTCATTTGCTCCTATTACTAAATTATATATAAAGTATAATCAAATCAGTACCGCTAACTTTATAACAGCGTATTTAAGAATTACTCTCAAATACGCCATCGACAATCAAAAATACAATAATCTTACTAATTCAGATAGATTATTAATTATTCTCACATATCTTGACACCATTGCTTGTGCCGATTCTAGTTGCGCCCTCATTGATCATGCTCATCGCATCATCATACGTCTTGATGCCTCCTGAAGCTTTTATCCCTAAGTCATTTTTCACAATAGACTTGATGAGTCTAATATGCTCCGCCTTCGCTCCACCAGTCGAGAATCCTGTAGAAGTCTTTACGATATCTACTCCACATTCAATAGCCAAATTAGTAGCTAATACGATTTCTTCATCAGTGAGAAGGCAAGTTTCGATAATAAGTTTTACCAATACATTATTCTGTCTTGCGACATCTACAACGCTCCGAATATCATTCTTTAGATAAACGATATCATTGTCTTTTAGCCTTCCAACATTGATTACCATATCAATTTCATGAGCACCGGATTCAATACTATTCTTTGTTTCAAACACTTTAGTTTCTGTAGAATTAGCTCCTAGAGGAAAACCAACCACCGTAGCAATTTTTACTTCAGTACCGGTCAATAATTCCGCACAAAGTGGAATGTATGATGGATTTACACATACGGCGAAGAAGCTGTTTTGCATCGCTTCTTTACAAAGAGCGACTACATCCTCTTTGGTTGCATCAGATTTTAATATTGTATGATCTATATAACTATTTATTTTATTATTCAAAACACTCTCTTTTCTTTGAGAACTAGTTCTTTTCTTCTTCTTCAGCTGCGATTTCTACTTCTTTGCTTTCAACAACTTCAGCACTTGCAACTTCCTCAACAACAGCCTCTGCTTCAACAGCAACTTCTGCTTCTGCTGCAGCTTTTCCTAACTTTTTAGGTTTAGCTTTTTTTGGCTCTTCTTCAGTAGCATCCGCAGCTGTTGCTGCGCCAGAAGATTTAGAGGAAATTACACTTGAAATTGACCATTTTTCCATCTCAAATTTAACTTTATCAGCACCTACTTGAATAACAATTGTGTCATCTTTAGTTTTTACGATTTTCCCTCTGATTCCGCCAATTGTAACGATTTCATCGCCTACGCCCAAAGAACTTCTCATTTCTCTGATCGCCTTATCTTTTTTTCTTTGTGGTCTGATCATCAAAAAATACATCGCAAGGAACATAATACCAAAAGGTAATACCATTCCCAAGATTCCAGAAGTACCAGAAGCTGCTGTATCAGCGAATGCTGGAACTGTCAAAAGTGGCAAACAAATTACCGAGAAACATAAAATTCTTACCATCTGTCTTTTCATTTAAATAAATCCTCCTACTTATTGATTATTTAACAACCTAGCATACTATCACACTAGAGGTAAAGCGTACAACATACGCGTTTAAATTAAGAATATTTAAACACCGCATAAAAAATAACAGATAAAGAAATGAGATTATGTTAATATCAAATCTATAATCTGTACAATATTCTAATCTTATATATAATATCAGTTAAAGTTAGATAAATCAAGGGATTTTTAGTAATTATATATATTGAAACCACCTAGCATCAAAAGTCCGAATATTACTATAATTAACAATCGTTCATCAACTCTTTCAGAAGTCCTCTGTGTAATCTTTCGCCCTACAAATCCGCCGATTACACCCCCAATACACATAAACAATAAGATTGAGTTTTCTACATCAGGTATTGAATTCGTAACTAGTGTAATTATTAAAGAAGTTGTATGGGACAAAAAAATCAGTAACATAGAGTTCTTAATAATATCTTTAGATTGCATGGAATAAAAATAGTGTAGAGCTACAATATATATTGGACCTCCACCGATACCCAAAAACGAAGCTATTGTGCCTAAAACAAATCCTAAAAAGATTATAAAGAAAGTATTTCGGATGAAAACAGTATTGATTCGATTTTTAAATACAAGATATAAAAGCACACACATATTGATTATTGCTAAACATATTGATTGCAAAAGTGCGATATCACTACCTGAATATAGTAAAAAAATCTTTCCTAAAGCGCCACCTAATATCGTGCCTATTGGCAAATATCCTATTGTATTAAACTCTACTTTGACTCCTTTAATCCATGAAGATACTATCGAAGAAATATACACTACAAGCAAAGTAGTTACAGTCAAATAGTTAATAGAAATTGTATCGTAATATCCAAGAAAAGAGATGATAGGCTTCATTATAACACCACCACCAATTCCACATATTCCTGCAATTAGACAAGAAACTAGTGCAATAAAAAAATATATGACTGACATAAATACTCCATTTGGTATAATAAGTTACTATAATAAGACTCGCAATACTTGACATATATATACAATAAGACTATAATCAGTTTACTGCTATAGTCAAAATAAATAATATATTTCATATTAAAACTAAATATGAAATATATTATCTTGTCACCACTAATCAATTGCAATAAACTCATGCTTAAAGCAATTTTAAGTATACAATATTTGTCTGGAGATATCTATAAATAATATGAAAAATTACAAAAGCAAGTTCTTGCTAATACAAATAGGACAATGTGTTTCACTTCTTACTGGATCAATACTTAATATTTCAATTTCCTGGCATTTGACGGAAACGACTGGATCTGCATTGTATCTATCATTAGCAGTAATATTCGGGTATTTTCCTGAAGCCATACTAAGCCCTATATCTGGGGTAATAGTTGATAGATATAACAAAAAAACAGTAATGATTCTTTCAGATACATTCATCGCGATACTCAGCTTAGTTTTGGGAATAATTGTTTTTTCTTCCAACTCAATAATAATTGCAGTTTTTATCACACTCTTCTTTCGATCAATCGGAGGAGCCTTCCATAGATGTGCATTTATAGCATTAACACCAGCTATCGTTCCGAAAGAAGAACTTGCAAAATTCGCTGGATACACTCAAAGTTTTTCTTCTATTTCATACTTATTAAGTCCCATAATTGGTTCAATAATATATAGCACATACGGATTTGGATTTTCGGTAATACTTGATGTTGTTGGAGCATTTTTTGCGGTTACAGTACTACTACTTATCAAAATACCACAATGTGAACATCTAGTTAAAACTGTCAGCTTAGGCATGAAATCAATACGACACGAGCTGCTAGATGGAATTAAAGTAATGAGATCAACCAGAGGAATTACGACATTTATTGTCTTGGGGTCTATATATTCATTTTTTTACTCACCAATAGGCGCCCTTTTTCCATTTATAACGATTAATTACTTCGGTGGAACATCCCAAGAATCTGCAATTGTTGAAGTTGCCTTTTTCTTTGGGATGTTGATAGGAGGAATGCTCTTGGGCAAGTTAATCGAAAAAATCAGAAGCATAACTCTCATGTGTTTATCTATATTTACATATGGAATGTCCATATGTATTATCGGACTATTGCCTCCTAGTGGATATCCAGTGTTTGTAGTACTATCTCTTCTCATGGGTCTTGCTGCCCCCCTATTCTTTGGAATACAAACTTCAGTTCTTCAAATTAAAATTTCGCAGGAATACCTAGGACGAATTGGATCTATAAATTTGGGAGCACGTACTCTCATAATGCCTATAAGCTTGGCCATATCTGGAATCTTTGTAGAGATAATCGGAATCGAAAACTGGTATCTAATATCTGGAATCAGTATAGTGCTACTTGCAATCATAGCTTTCGTAAACAAGTCGTTAAAACACTGCAACTAAATAAACTATATAAAAAAATACCCACCAATCTACAAGTGCCTTACGAATTTGTTACAATTCCGATACGCATTTGCGATTGTGTGGGTATTTTTAAATGTTAAATTATTACTTAGTGAATTACAGAGAATTTGTCATGTGCTAAATTTGTATCACTACACTAATTCTAAAAATACAACTTCAGCTCCATCGCCTTGACGAGGTCCTAGTTTAAGTATTCTTGTATATCCACCATTTCTATCACTGTATTTTGGAGCTATTTCATCGAACAACTTAGTTACTACATCTTCGTCGTACAAATAACCTAATACTTGTCTTCTAGCATGTAAGTCGCCTTTTTTCGCAATAGTGATAAGTTTTTCAGCAGTTCTTTTTGCTTCTTTTGCTCTACAGTCAGTAGTAGATATTCTATTATTTCTAAATAGATCCGTTACAATGTTACGTAACATTGCTTTTCTATGAGCTGTCGGTCTTCCTAATTTTCTATATCCTTGCATAGCACTTTTCCTTTCATAGTAT